>DATLUW010000001.1:0-4138 GCA_035577825.1 Actinomycetota bacterium
CTTCGTGACCTTGTCGGCCGCCTGCTTCCACTGGTCCGGCGTCGAGGTGTTGGGGTCCAGCCCCATCGCGGTGAGCGCGGGGCACGGGAGGTCCTGGTCGTTGCCGAAGAGACCGACCGCGTCCTTGGGAACTCCTGCGGCCTGGAGGTAGTCCGGGTCGAGCAGGTCGTTGAAGCTCGTCGGAGGCACCTTGACGAACTTCGAGTTGTAGCCGAGACCGGTGAACCCGGACTGCCACGCGACCGTGTACCTGTTCCCCGGATCGTAGACCGGGTCGAGGGTCTTCGGGTCGGCGTACTTCTTCCAGTTCGGGAGGTACTGGTGGTCGAGCGGTATGCAGTACCCGAGCTTCAGCATCGGTTCGATGCCGCCGCCGTTCGTGAGGATCATCAGGTCATAGCCCGTGTCCTGGCCCGATTGCAGCTCCGGAATGATCTTCGCCAGGAACGGTTGGTTGTCGTTGATCGGGGTCGTGTACTTGACCTTGATGCCGGTCTGCTTGGTGAACTGCGCCAGGCTGGGGCTGTTCCCCTTGGAGTCGACGTCGATGTAATCGGGCCAGTTGGCGAAGTTCAGCTGCCCCGCCGGCTTGCCGTCGCCGTAGATCTTCGCGAGGTCGGAGACGCCGGCGCTCGGCTGCGCACCGCTGCCCTTCACGCCGCACGCGGCGAGGAACGAGGCGAGCCCCGCCCCGGCGATCCCCATCCCCGTGTAGCGGAACATGTCCCGCCGCGAGATCCGGCGCTGGGTGAGTCCCCGGAGGAGCGCCGGGTCGATGGTCGGTCGGTCGTTTGGTTCGTTGCGCTGCTTCACTCCTCGCCCTCCTCCTCTGCGTCGCCGGAGTCGCCCGGCGTCACCGCGAACGTGTGCTCCGGCCGCCACCGGATCCGGACCCGTTCACCCGGATGCGGGATGTCGGTGGTGCCGCGGTTCTGCTCGTACACGGCGATGCGCGCGCCCGCCGGGCCGTCCACCATGAACTGATGGCTGACCCCGATATAGATCACGTCGCGCAGGTCGCCCTCCACCGCGTTCCATCCATTGTCCGGCAGAGGGGCGGAAACCGCTTCGATGTGGAGCTTCTCCGGCCGAACCCCGATGCGGACGGCGGTCCCCTCCGGCACCCGATCGGCGGGCACGCGGACCACCGATCCGCCCGGCACCACGACCGACACCGTCTCGTCCGAGCGCTCCTTGACCTCGCCCGAGAGCAGGTTCGAGGCGCCGAGGAATCCGGCGACGAACTCGCTGTTCGGCCGGTCGTAGACGTCCTCGGGGGGCCCGATCTGCTCGATCTTCCCCCGGTACATCACCGCCAGGCGGTTCGACATGGTCATCGCCTCCTCCTGGTCGTGGGTCACATAGAGGAACGTGATCTGCACCGCCTGCTGGATCCTCTTCAGCTCCAGCTGCATCTGGCGGCGGAGCTTGAGGTCGAGCGCGCCGAGCGGCTCGTCGAGCAGGAGCAGCCGCGGCTGGTTCACGAGCGCGCGGGCCAGCGCGACGCGTTGCTGCTGGCCGCCCGAGAGCTGGCCGGGCTTGCGGCGGTCGTAGCCCGGGAGGTCGACGATCCGCAGGATCTCCATGACCCGCTCGTCGAGGTCACGGCCGGAGACCTTCTTCCGGCGGAGCCCGAACGCGACGTTCTCGAACACGTCGAGGTGTGGGAACAGGGCGTAGGACTGGAACACCGTGTTCACGTCCCGTCGGTGCGAGGGCAGGTTGGTGACGTCGCGGCCCCCGAGCTCGATGACCCCCGAGCTGGGCTCCTCGAACCCGCCGATCATCCGCAGCGTGGTGGTCTTGCCGCAGCCCGACGGCCCGAGGAGGCTGAAGAACTCGCCGTGCTCGATGTCGAGCGAGAGGTCGTCGACTGCCACCTGGTCGCCGAACTGCTTGGTGACGTGGTCCAGGTGGACGTCGACCTCGGCGACCTCGGGAACGGGTTCCGAATCCGGCACGGCCGGATTATCCCGTTCGCCGGGGGTCGGGGTGAAATCCACCGCCCCATCGGGGCGTCACCCGTTGTACGGAACGTACAACCGGCCTTCGGCGGCCATCCCCGAACTCAGCGGATCGGGCGGCGGACCTCCACGGTGCGGGCGTGGCCGGGAAGGCCCTCGGCCGTCGCGACTGCCTCGACCTCGTCGGCGTGGCGCTCGAGCCCGTGTTCGGTCGCCTCCACCACGCTCGACACGCGGACGAAGTCGGCCGCGCGGAGGCCCGAGGAGAACCGCGCCGTGGCCATGGTCGGCAGGACGTGGTTCGAGCCGACGCCGTAGTCGCCGAACGCCACCGGGGTGAGCGGGCCGAGGAACGCCGCGCCGTAGGACGTGCACCGGTCGAGGACCCGGCGGGGGTCCACCGTGACGATCTGGAGGTGCTCGGGGGCCACGCGGTCGGCGAGCGCCGCCGCCTCGTCCTCGTCCGCGGCGACCACAGCCACCGAGCCGGCCAGGGACAACTCGACGATCTCCCGGCGGGGGGAGGCCCCGACCTCGTCGCGGAGGGCGCGCTCGACGCGGGCCGGGAGGCCCGCGTCGAGGGTGACGAGCACGACCCGCGCCAGCGGGTCGTGCTCGGCCTGCGCGACCAGGTCCACGGACAGCACGGCCGGGTCGGCCGTGCCGTCCGCCACCACCACCAGCTCGGTCGGCCCGGCGAGTCCGTCGATCCCGACGACGCCGGCCAACTCCCGCTTCGCCGCGGTCACCCACACGTTTCCGGGGCCGACGACGACATCCACTGCTTCGACCGATTCCGTTCCGAACGCCAGCGCCGCGATCGCCTGCGCGCCGCCGATCCGGTACACGGCGTCGACGCCTGCGATGCTCGCCGCGAACCGCACCGCGGCCGGCACCGAGCCGTCCTCGGCGGGCGGCGTGCACAGGACCACGCGGCCGACGCCGGCCACCTTCGCCGGCACGGCGGTCATCAGCACGGTCGACGGGTACGCGGCCCGGCCGCCCGGCACGTAGGCGCCCGCGGCCGCCACCGGCCGCACGGTCTCCCCGAACCGGACGCCGTCGCGTTCGTCCCACCACTCCCCCGGCACCTGCCGGGCGTGCAGCGCCGCCAGGCGTTCGCGCATGGCCTCGAGCGCGGCTCGCAGGTCGGGCGACAGCTCGCCCTCGGCGGCCGCGAGCTCCTCGTCCGAGACCGCGATCCGCCCCCCGAGGTCGACGCCGTCGAATCGCCTGGTCAGGTCGACCAGGGCCGCGTCGCCCTCGGCGCGAACCCGTTCGACGATCGCCCGCGCTCCCTCGACGACGCTCGCATCGAACGCCACGCGCCCGCCGCCGCCGATCTCGGCGGCCGGAACGACCCGCAGGAGCGGAGTTCCTTCGGTGGGCATGGCGCCCCGGAGCCTACCCCCGCCCGGGGATGGGCAGCCCCTCCGCGACCTGCGCAAACGGGCCGCCGGGCCTCGAAGACACCACGCATCGGACGGGACGCACGGGCCAGATTTGTCCAGCCCGTACGTGCCTCGACGCCCCAAGTGGTCGTAACGTCCGTATGACCCCCGGAGGAGGCATTCATCGTGGACCAGGAACGGATTCTTGCGCGCGCCGCGGAGATCGAGGCGGCGGAGCGGCAGCGCATGCTCGAGCGGACGCCCGAATCGGCAACGTTGTTCGAACGCGCGGCGGAGCACATGCCGCTCGGCGTCGCGTCGTCGTTCCAGGCGGGCGACCCCTACCCCATCTACCTTCGGCGGGGGCAGGGCAGCCGCGTCTGGGACCTCGACGACAACGAGTACGTCGACTACCACAACGGGTTCGGGACGATGGTGGTCGGCCACGCCCACCCGAAGATCCGCGAGGCCATCGACCAGGCGGCCGCCGGGGGCACGCACTTCGCCGTCACCACCGAGACGACCGTGGCGCTCGCCGAGGAGCTGTGCCGGCGGTTCGGGTGCGAACGGGTTCGCTTCTCGAACTCCGGCACCGAGGCGACGATGGACGCGCTGCGCGTGGCACGGGCGGCGACCGGGCGCGAGCGGCTCGTCAAGATCGAGGGCTCCTACCACGGCCACCACGACGCCGTGATGTTCTCGGTCGTACCGTCGATGGCGCAGCTCGAGGGCCACGACCGCGGCGGCAACATCCCGTTCTCGGGCGGCATCCCCAAGCACACC
>DATLUW010000002.1:0-10495 GCA_035577825.1 Actinomycetota bacterium
ACTGACGGCACTCCACAGCGCCGGCGTCGTCTGAGAGTCCCGCCCAGGAGGCGAGTCCCCTATGGCGACGGGGGGGTGCGGGCCGGATCAGGCCGAGATGATGCGGGTCGCCGTCCGGGAGCGTGGGCCGTGGTCAGGACCCGGATCGGTTCTCGTCTGCATCGTCGTCGAATCGCCGGATGAGCCCCGGGATCTCCTCCGCGGGAACGGGACGACTGAAGAGGAAACCCTGACCGAGGGTGCAACCCGCGTCCTGGAGGAACCGCCACTGGTCCTCCGTCTCGATCCCCTCGCCGAGCGCACGGATCCCCAGGCCGTCCGCGAGCTGGATCATGGCCCGCACCATCGCCGCGGCGTCGCGGTCGTCCGGCAGGTCTCGAACGAACGACCGATCGATCTTGAGGGTCTCGATGGGCAGGTGTTTGAGCCTGGCGAGTGACGAGTGACCCGTTCCGAAGTCGTCGATGGCGAGTCGGAGGCCGCGGTCGTGCAGGTCGGTGAGGATCCGTTGGGTGCGCTCGGGATCGGTCATCGCCGCCGACTCGGTGACTTCTATGACGACGTCGCCGGGATCGACCCCCGCCTCATGCAGGTGCTCCATGATTCGCTTCACCAGGTCCGACTGCCACAACTGGCGTGGTGAGAGGTTGAAGTTCAGCTCGAGCCGGAGCCCGGCGTCCCGCCACGACCGACCCTGCGCGCACAGGGATTCGAGCACCCAGTCGCCGATGGCCGCGATCAGCCCCATCTCCTCCGCGAGAGGGATGAAGTCTCCGGGCGGGACCAGCCCGCCCTGTGGGTCGCGCCACCGAACGAGAGCCTCCACGCCCATCATCCGGGCATCGCGCAGGTCCATCAGGGGTTGGTAGTGCAGCTCCCACTGGCGGAGCTCCACGGCGCGGCGGAGCCCGGTCGCCAGGGCGAACCGGTCCTGGGATGCGTGCGCCGTCGGCGAGAACACCATGAACCCCCCGGGGAGCGCCCGCTTGCTCTGGTACATCGCCGCGTCCGCGTGCTTGAGGAGCGTGTGCACGTCGGATGCCACGGTCGGGTACAAGCTGATACCGATGCTCCCGCTCACGTAGGTTTCCGCGCCGGCCACCGACATCGGTGCAGCGAGCGAGTCGCAGATCCGGCCGGCTGCAGCCTCGGCGACGAGCTGCGGGTTTTCCCGCTCGGAATGCAGGGGGCTCTCGCGGACGCGCTCCATGTCCGAAAGGAGGATGAGGAACTCGTCCCCTCCCTGCCGGGCGACGATGTCGGTCTCGCGTACGGCCGCTCGGAGCCGCTCCGCGACCTGTTGCAACAGCTGGTCGCCCGCGGCGTGGCCGAGGTTGTCGTTGACGAGCTTGAAGTCGTCGAGATCAACAAAGAGCACGGCCACCGCGAGGTCGTTCCGTTTGGCACGAGCGATCGCGAGGCTCAGCAGCTCCTCGAACATCTGGCGATTGGGCAGGCCAGTGAGCTTGTCATGGTATGCGAGGAAGGCCAGCTCCTGCTCCGCGCGCTTGCGGTCGGAGATGTCATACATCACACCCTGCATGGTGATCGGCCGCCCGGCGGCATCGCTGACCACGACCGCGTCGTCCCGGAACCAGACGACGTCACCGGACCGGGTGACCATCCGGTACTCGGAGGCAAGCCGCTCTCCGGTCTCAGCGGCCCGAGCCTCCTGGTCCATGGCGATCTCGCGATCATCGGGATACAGGTGCTGGTACCAGAGTTCGGGATCGGCCATCCATTCCGCCGGCGTGTAGCCGAGGATCTCCTCGATCTGCGGGCTCACGTAGCTCCATGCGCCGTCGGCGCCGAAGTCGGCCGTGTACACGATCGCGGGAATCTGCTCGACGAGCGCCCGGTATCTCGCCTCGGCCACGTCGAGCGCATGCGCGAAGTCGGTCGGCGAAACGCCCGCCGAGTCGGGCTCGGCCGGCGCCGATCGAATTTGGAATGCAGTATCGCTTCGTCGACGCATCGCTTCCCTTGGTTGCCGGAGAATCCACGTTCCATCAAACGGGGACAACATCGCCCACGCCCAAGCGCTTGATTGTTGTCGTCCGAAGCTCCACGAATCTTGAACCCACCCCGGTCCCGAATTCTCCCGTGGATCGTCACCGCCTACGCGCCGGCGTTGCTGGCGAGCAGCCTGTTGATCTTCATGCGACTGCTCGGTGCCCGGCCGACGGCCGGCGCGAACCTCGTGAGCAGCCGCCCGGCGGGTTAGGTGGCCTCGATGGTCCTGCGGCGGCCGGCCGCCTCGGCGATGGTCTGCGTGATGGACGGGAGGGAGCTTCCGACCGGGAACACCAGGTAGCCGAGCTCCTCGAGGCGCGGGCGGGCGTCCGGCGGGATGGTCCCCCCGACCGCCAGCACCACGTCGTCCGCACCCTCTGCGCGCAGCGCTTCGACGAGCCGGGAGCAGTAGTCCTCGTGTGCGCCGGAGAGCACGGACAGCCCGATCACGTCGACGTCCTCCTGGATGGCGGCAGCAGCGATGGCCGCGACCGTCTGGTGCCGCCCCGTGTAGACGACCTCCATGCCGGCGTCGCGCAGCGCCATGGTGACGACCTTGGCCCCGCGGTCGTGGCCGTCCAGGCCGGGCTTGGCGATGAGCACGCGGATCGGACGGCTCCCCATGCGCGAATCGTAGCCGTGCCTGCGACGCAGCCACTACAGTGGCCCGCGCCGGAACGGACGGGAGGAGCACGCATGGGTCGGACGTACTCGGTCTCGCGCGCGGTCGTAACGGGCGCCGCCCGCGGGATCGGCGCCGCCATCGCCGGCCGCCTGGCCTCGGACGGGTTCTCCGTCGCGGTCCTCGACATCGACGGCGACGGAGCCACGGAACGCGCTTCGCAGCTCGCCGTGGAGACCGGCGCCAGGGTCGTCGGGATCGCCTGCGACGTCTCGGACCGCGCAGACGTCGCCCGGACGTTCGACGAAGCCGCGGAGGCGCTCGGTGGCATCGACACCGTGATCACGAATGCCGGCATCGCCCGGGACGCGTTCCTGCACAAGACCACCGACGAGCAGTGGGACCAGGTGATCGGGGTGCAGCTCACCGGGACGTTCGCGTGCCTCCGGGCCGCGGCGCCGCACCTGCGGGGCGACGGGCCGGGCCGGGTCGTGTGCATCTCGAGCATCTCCGCCGCCATGGGCAACATGGGCCAGGCGAACTACACCGCGGCCAAGGGCGGCATCGTGTCGCTCGCGAAGACGGCCGCGCGCGAGTTCGCCCGGGCGGGAACGACCGTCAACGTGATCCGGCCGGGGTTCGTCGACACGGACATGACGCGGGGCATGCCCGAGGACGCGCGCGAGGGGTTGATCAAGTCGATCCCGCTCGGGCGGGCGGGCGTCCCGGACGACATCGCGGGGGTGGTGGCGTTCCTGTGCAGCGACGACGCCGCCTACATGACGGGCGCCGTGCTCGACGTCAACGGCGGGGCGTATATGTGAGCGGCCGGTGACGATCAATCGGGAGCGCATCGGCGTCGAGTACCCCGTTCCGGACTTCGAGGCCACCGCGGAACGGATCGCAGCCTACGCCGAGGCCACGGGCGACGAGGGTGCCGCGTACCGGGGCAATGGGGCCATCGCGCCGCCCGTGTTCGCCATCGTGCCCGCGTGGCCGGCGGTCGCGGCGGTGCTCGCCGACGAGTCGACCGGGATCGAGGTCGGGAGGACCGTCCACGGCGAGCAGCGCATGCGGCTGCACCGCCCGATCCGGGCGGGCGAGGTGCTCCGTTCGGTCGGCCGGCTGGCATCCGTCGAGGAACGCGGCGCGAACGAGGTGTTCGTCATCGCGCTCGCCACGACCGACGCGGACGGGCGGCCGGTCGCCGACCAGGACGTCGTGGTCGTCTCCCGCGGAACGGCCGAAGCGGCCGCGGGCTCCGAGGCCGGCGGTTCGCCGAAGGCCCCCAAGGAACCACCCCCGGAGCCGCCCGCCCCCGACGTCGAGCGGACGGTCGACCTGGATCCGGGAATCACTCACGCGTACGCGGCCGCGAGCGGGGACGACAACCGCATTCACGTCGACGACGACTTCGCCCGGTCGGTCGGGTTGCCGGGGATCATCGTGCAGGGACTGTGCCTGCTCTCGATCTCGCTCCAGCCGGTGGTCGAGCTGGCCGGCGACAACGCTTCGATCCGCGAGGTGGCAGTGCGGTTCGCGCGGCCCATCCGCCCCGGCCAGCCCTACACGACGCGGGTGTGGCGGGCCGACGGCGGTGCGACGTTCGATGCGCAGGGGCCCGACGGCGACGTCCTGCGGAACGGCCGCGTGTCGTTCGGCAGCTGAAGATCCGTCAGGGCGTCAGCGCGATCCGCCCCGTCACCGTCCCGCGTTCCAACGCCGTGAGCGCGCGACCGACGTCGGCCAGGGGGAACGTGGTGACCTCCAGGCTGAGCTCGCCCCGGGCGAGCTGGTTGAGCAGGCCGGGCGCGGCAGCCCTGGCCGCGGGTTCGCGGCGGATCATGTTGAGCGGCAGCAGCCGGACGTCGCGCTGCATGAGCCGGGACAGGTCCAGCTCGGTCCGGGTTCCGGCGGTGTAGCCGACCAGCACGATCCGGCCGCCGGGAGCGACGGCCGGGATCAGGTCCTCCAGCCCGAACCCCCCGACCGTGTCGACCAGTAGGTCGACCCCGTCGCCGCCGGCGCGGACGCGTTCCGCCAGGTCGGGGCCCGCCACGACCGAACGGGCGCCGTCCGGAACCGCACGATCCGGTCCGGAGACGATGCCGGCCACGTCGGCGGCGCCGGCCCGGATGGCCAGCTGCGCGGCGAGCGAGCCCACCGCGCCCGCCGCGCCCCGGACGGCGACGTGTTCGCCGGCGCGGACCTCGCCGACGTCGTGCAGCGCCACGTGGGCGGAGGTCGCCACCGAGAAGAACGTCCCGGCCACCTCGGCCGCGACGCCCTCGGGAACGGGCATCAGCGCGACCTCCCGCACCGCGGCGAGCTCCGACCAGGTGCCGTTGGCGACGATCCCCAGGCCGGCGCCGCGGAACCACACGTGTGTGCCCTCCGGCACGGCGGCCGATCGGACGACCGTGCCGGCGCCCTCCACGCCCGGCACGTACGGGAGCGGGGGATGCCGGACGAACCCGCCGCTCATGACGTCGCGATCGACGTGCCCGACCGCGGCGACGGACACGCGAACCAGGGCTTCGTCGTCGCGGGGAACGGGGTCGTCGACCTCCTCGACCACCGGGGGCTCGCCCCACGTGTGAACCCGCGCCGCCAGCACCCGGCGTCAGCGCCCGGTGAACCGCGGCGGCCGGCGTTCGAGGAACGCCTGGAGGCCCTCGCGCGCGTCCTCGGTCCCGATCAGCTCGAAGACCGCGTCCTCCTCGATCGACAGGCCCTCCTCGATCGGGAGCCCGAACCCCTCGCGCACGACCCGCTTGAGCAGGCCGATGGTCCGGGTGGCCCGCTCCGCGAGCTTTGTGGCGAGCTCGAGGGCCGCCGGCAGCACCTCATCCCGCGACGGCACCACGACGTCGACCAGCCCGATCGCGGCGGCCTCGTCGCCGTTCAATCGTTCGCCGAGCATCATCAGCCGGAGCGCCCGGGCGGGACCGACCACGCGGGGGAGCCGCTGCGTCCCGCCGGCGCCCGGGAACAGCCCGAGCTCGATCTCCGGGAACCCGATCACCGAGTCCGAGGACGTCACGCGGAGGTCGCAGGCGAGCGTGAGCTCGGCGCCGCCGCCCAGCGCGTAGCCTCGCAAGGCGGCGATCACGGGTTTCGGCATGGCCTCGATGCCGGCCTGCACGTCGATCCACCGGCGAACCTTGCGGTGATTCTCCGGGCTGAGGTCGCGCATCATCGAGACGTCCGCCCCCGCGCAGAACGCCCGATCGGTCCCGGTGATCACGACGGCACGAACGCTGTCGTCCGCGCCGAGCATCGACGCGACGGCCTCGAACCCCTCGATGGCCTCGAGGTCCACGGCGTTCACCGGCGGCCGGTCGAACGTCACCGTCGCCACGGCCCCATCGCGCGTGACGCGCAGGGTGTCCGGGACCCTCACTCGAGCACCCCCGCCGCCACCAGCTCGTCGAGCTCCGGCTGCGACATCCCGAGGAGCTCGGTCAGCACCTCGGCCGTGTGTTCGCCGAGCCGGGGAGCCGGCCGGAACACTCCCCCGGGCGTGGACGCAAGCCGCACGGCCACGCCCTCGTGCAGGATGGGGCCGGCGGCCGGGTGCTCGAGCTCCACGTAGAACCCCCGCGCGCGGAGGTGGTCGTCGCCCTCCACCAGGTCGCGGCCGTCCTCGACCGGAGCCCCCGCCACCCCGGCGGCCTGGAGCAGCTCGGCGACCTCGTTCGGGGACCGCGACGCCGTCCACGCCCCGACGATCGCGTCCAGCTCGTCCTCGCTGGCCTTGCGCGCCGGGAGGTCCGCGAACCGCTCCTCGAGGGCGAGGTCGGGCCGCCCGATCGCTCCGCACAGCGACCGCCAGTCGTCGTCGGTGGCGACCGCGATCGCGCACCATCGGTCGTCGCCCGCACAGCGGAACGCTCCGTGGGGGGCCATGGCGGGGTGGCGGTTCCCGTCGGTGCAGAGCGACGGGATCCCCGCGGCGAGCTCCAGGAGCGCCGTACCGGTCTGCGACGCCATGGCCTCGAGCTGCGACAGGTCGATCTCGCGGGCCTCGCCGGTCCGCTCGCGGTGCTCGAGCGCGGCGAGCGTCCCCGCGACCGCGTGCACCGCGGCCACCATGTCGCCCAGGCCGAACGCCACCCCCACGGGGTCCTCGCCCTTCGAGCCGGTCTCGGCCGTGATACCGGACGCCGCCGCCAGCGCGTCGGCGTACGTGACGCGGTCGCGCCACGGCCCGGTCTGTCCCATGCCGGCCATCCTCACGAGGATCACGTCCGGCCGCAACGCGCGGAGCTCGTCGAACCCCAGCCCCCACCGTTCCAGCAGACCGGCGCTGAAGTTCTCCACGATCACGTCGCAGTGCGGAACCAGCCGCCGGAGCAGCCCCAGCCCCTCGGGCGCGCGGAGGTTGAGCGCGATGCCGCGCTTGTTCCGGTTGAAGTTGTTGAAGTACCCGCTGCGGTCGGGGTCGGGCGGGCCGTCGTCGGACGTCAGATGCATCGACCCGGAGAACCGCGTCGGGTCCGGCCGGTGGCGCGACTCGACCTTGATCACGTCGGCGCCGTGGTCGGCCAGGATCTTCGTGGCGTACGGGCCCGCCAGCACCCACGTCAGGTCGAGCACCCGCAGCCCGGCCAGCGCCGGCCGCCCGTCCCGCGCAACGGCACCGCCGCGTTCGTCCTGCGTAGACGGCCAGATCTCACCGGCGGGCTCGGGTTCCCCGATCCGGAGCGTCGCCGCGGAGACGTCGCGAACCGCGAACCCCACGTCCCGCCGCAAGCCCCCGGCGCCGGCCACGCTCACGAAGAACCCCCGCGCGTTCAGCTGGGGGTTGGCGGCGACGTCCGCGGGCCCGTCCACCGACGCCCACGCCAGCCGGCGGCGCTGGGCCTCGTCGGCAAACTCGTGCTTGCCGAACCCCCGCGTGAACGCCTCGACCACGTCGTCGATGCGGTCGCGTGCGGCGAACCGCACCCCGGCATCCGACCATTCCTCGCCGTCGAGCCCGCCGGCCGCGTCGAGCTCGGCCATCCATGCGACCAGGTCGGTCCACATCCGGGGACTCCCGCCGTACCCACCCGCCACCCACCCGTCGCGGCACCGGAACAGGCGGTGCGGCACGTGCGGATACCGGCTCCCGTCGCGCCGGTGGACGTCCCCGCGGTGGATGTACAGCAGCGCGCCGTACTCGAGCGTCGACGCCACCACCTCCTGCACCGACACGTCCACGACCTGCCCCCGGCCGGTCCGCCGCCGCGCCGCCAGCCCGAGGAGCGCGCCGATCGCGGCGTTCGCGCCGGCCAGATGGAACGCCTGCTCGCGGGGCGGCACCAGCGGCGGCCCGTCGGCGCGGCCCGACATCGCCATCATCCCGCCGGCCGCCGCGCCGAGCATGTCCGAGCCCTTCCACCCCGAGCGCGGCCCGGTGAGCCCGAACGGCGTGACGACGACCTGCACCAGCGACGGACACCGGCGCGCGACCTCGTCTCGATCCACCCGCAGCGGCGACCCGCCGGTCGAGCTCTCGACGAGGACGTCCGCGCGTTCGGCCAACAACAGCACCGCCTCGGGATCGGCCGGGTCGAGCTCCACCAGCCGCTTGCCGGCGTTCCAGTGCGCGAACGCGACCTCGCCGCCCGGACGCCGCGCCATCGGGTCGCCGCCCCGCGGCACCGGCCGCACCACGTCGGCGCCGAGTCCGACCAGGATGCGGGTGGCGAACACTCCCGCCTCGTCGGTGAGGTCGAGGACTCGCATGCCCGCCCCGCCGCCGTCGGTCAGCGTGCGGTCCAGTCCGTGGCCGCCTCGAACGCCGCGGCGGCCCGGTAGATCGCCGGCTCGTCGTGCCACTTCGCCACGAGCTGCATCCCGACCGGCAGCCCGTCGCTCATGGCCACCGGCACCGACATCGCCGGGTGTCCCGTGATGTTGAACGGGGCCGTGTTCGTCACCGAATCGAACCCCGGGTACATCTGTTCGGCCTTGGTCGCGTCCGGCCCCGGCAGCGGCGGCGCCTTCATCGGGTTCGTCGGCATCAGGAGCAGGTCGAAGCTCTCGAACGCGCGGTCGTACTCAGCGCGCAGCCGCCGGGCGAGGTTCTGCGCCTTTGCGTAGTAGTGCCGCCCGTAGTTCCGGATCACGTACTCCGCCATCAGCGCGCCCAGCTGCAGCAGCGGTGGGAACGAGTTGGCCTGCCCACGCCACGCCGACTGCGCGTGGCCGAGGCTGCTCACGTACAGCCCACGCCATCCGGTTCCCAGGGCGTCGCCGTGGAAGACGAGCTCATACGCCCCCTCGACGATCACGGGCGCCCACGCCGTCACGCCGAGCGAATGCAGCGGCATCGACACGTCCTCCACGTGGGCGCCGAGCCCCTCGAGGACGGCAACGGCCTCCCGCACCGCCGCGTCCACGTCGGGCTCGGACGCCGTCTGGCCGAACCCCTCCGCCAGCACGCCGATCCGCACATCCGAGACGCCGCGGTCCAGGAACGACGTGTACTCGTGGACCACGGGCGAGTACTGCCGTGGGTCGAGCCCGTCGGCCCCCGCGACGACCTCCAGCAGCAGCGCGTTGTCCGCGACCGACGACGTCATCGGCCCGACGTGGTCCACGGTGTGCTCCGTCGGGAAGATGCCGGTGTACGGGACCAGCCCGTGCGTCGCCTTCATCCCGTACAGGCCGGAGAACGCGGCCGGTGTCCGGATCGACCCCCCCTGGTCGCCGCCCAGCGCCATCGCCACCTCGCCCGACCCGACGATCGCCGCGCAGCCGGACGACGAACCGCCCGACGTGTGCGTTCGCCTGTGCGGGTTGAGCGTCGGGCCGTGTGCGTTCGTGTTGCTCCCGGCCGAGTAGCAGAACCACTCGCAGTTCGCCTTGCCGACGATCTCGCCGCCCGCATCGAGGATCCTCGTGACCACCGTGGCGTCGAGGTCCGGCACGTACCCCTCGAGCGTCGACGAGCCGTCCATCATCGGCACGCCCGCCAGGCAGATCGTGTCCTTCAGGACGACCTGCCGCCCTGCCAGCTTGCCCGAAGAAGCTCCCTTCACCGACGTCTTCACGTACCACGCGTGGAGCGGATCCTCCTCCGCCGTGGGGAACCGCCCCGGCGTCCGTGGGTACCGCACCTCCGGCAGGTGGTCGGGGATCGACTCCAGCGGCCGGTACATGCCGAGCCCCCCGGCCACCATGTCCCTGAACTCCGCGACGTCCTCCGGCCCGAGGTCGAACCCGAGCTCGTGGGCGATCTCGCGGATCTGCTCCTCGGACGGTTCCTTCAGCGCCATTCGAACACCCCCCCGACGAGGATCACCGACCCGCGACCGCAGGGAGAACGTCCCGCGCGAACCGCTCGACCTGCGCCGGCTGGTCCATCGAGCCGAACCGGCAGATCAACCGGTTGACCCCCGCGTCGGCGAACTCGCCGATCCACGAGGCGATGTCGTCCGGCGTCCCCACCGGACCCCAGTCCGACAGGTCCACCTGCGAGCCGAACTCCGGGTAGTACGCGCCGATGAACCCGCCGAACGCCTCGCGCGCGTCCTCGCGGGAGTCGCCGACGTTCATCGTCACCTGGTAGGCGATGTCGAACCGCCCCGGGTCCTCGCCCGCCTCCTCGGCCGCCGAGCGGATGGCGGCGACCTGTTCCGCGACCTCCTCCGGGTGGGTGGCCCGGCAGCACGTCATCCAGCCGTCGCCGAACCGCACGATTCGCGCCGAGGCCGTCGCGACGCGGTGACGCGTGGCGTCGGGGTCGGCGCCGCCGATACGGGGGTTGGACACGATCCACATCGGCGGCGGCGCCTGCAACGGCCGGAGGGGCTCGACCTCCGTCCCCGAGTGGAAGGCGACGTCGTCGTAGTCGAAGTGCCGCCCGTG
>DATLUW010000003.1:0-5670 GCA_035577825.1 Actinomycetota bacterium
GCCAGGCCGTCGCCGAGCTCGATCGGGACGATCGAGTGCGACTGCCCCGGGTCGATCCGGTACAGCGTCCCCGTGGTTCCGCTGACCACCCACACGAACCCGCTGCCCACCGCGATCGCGTTCGGCGCGACCGAGATCCCGAGCCCGACCGCCGGCGTGGCCTCGTTCGTGGAGGTGTCGATGGACTGGACCGTTCCGTCGGCGAAGTTCGCCACCCACACCGTGTCCCCGTCGGCGGCGACCGCGAGGGGCGAACGCCCGACCGCGATCGAACCGACGATGTCGCCGCTCGATGCGTCGATCCTGGCAACGGTGTCGACCGCCGGCGGCGGAAGCCCGCCACCGCCGCCCCGGGCGACCAGGACGGCGGCGAGCACGGCGACCGCGACGGCCACGGCGACGAGCGCGACGACGAGCGGCGCGCGGCGTCCCGGGCGGTCGTCACGTCGTTCGGCCTCGGGTTCGTGAGGCCCTTCCTCGGGAGCGGGCGGTCGTTCGACCGCGTAGAGGTGCCACTCGCCCGGAACGCCCTTCAGCTCGTGCGTCCCCAGGTCCTCGAACTTCAGGTCCGAGCCCGCCACGAGGTCGCGCACCGTGCTCGAGACGAGGATCTGGCTCGGGCCGGCCTTCGACATGACGCGGGCGCCGATGTGGACCGCGATGCCTCCGACCTTGGGCCCGATCACCTCGACCTCGCCCATGTGGATCCCCGCCCGGACCTCGATCCCGAGCCGGCGGACGCCGTCCGAGACGGCCTCCGCGCAGCGGATGGCGCGGGCCGGCTGGTCGAACGTCGCGAAGAACCCGTCCCCGGCCGTGTCGATCTCCCGGCCCTGGAAGCGCTTGAGCTCCCGCCGGACGATCGCGTGGTGCTCCGAGATGACGCGGCGCCACGCCCGGTCGCCCATCTCCGCCGCATGGGTCGTGCTCCCGACGATGTCGGTGAACAGCACGGTCGCCAGCAGGCGTTCCGGCTCGGTCGGTTTGCGTGGCATGCGCGGAAGTGTCGAACGCCGTCGCGCTCCAGGGCAAGCGAAATCGCTCGCGTTCCGGTCGTCCTGATTGCCTACGTCCGGACGAGCGTGATCTGCTGGTCGCCGATCCAGCGGGTTCGGAAGCCCGCCTCACAGTAGCTGAGGTAGTAGGCCCACATCCGGCGGAACCGCTGCCCGAACCCGAGCGCCTCGACCTGGTCGGTCGCCGCCGTGAAGCGGCGGTTCCATTCGGCGAGGGTCAGCGCGTAGGACGAGCCGATCTCGCGGTGCGACTCCCACCGGAAGCCGGCATTCGCGGAGAGCCTGCGCAGCACGGACGGCGACGGCACCATCCCCCCGGGGAAGATGTACGCCTGCACGAAGTCGCGGTGGCGGCGGTGGTTCGCGAAGTGGCGTTCGGCCATCGTGATCGACTGCAGCGCGAACCGCCCGCCCGGCTGCACCGACCGCGCGACCGTCCGGAGGAACACCGGCCACTGGCGTTCGTCGATGGACTCGATCATCTCGACCGACACCGCCGCGTCGAACCGGCCGTCGATCGAGCGGTAGTCCTCGACTCGGACGTCCACCCGGTCCCCGACTCCCGCGGCGAGCGCCGCCTGGCGAGCGAACTCGGCCTGCTCCCGCGAGATCGTGTACGTCGTGACCCGGCAGCCGCGCTCCCGCGCGAGGTACACCGCGAACGAACCCCAACCGGTCCCGACCTCGAGCACCTGGTCGCCCGACGCAACGCGCGCGTCGTCGGCGAGCAGTCGGAACTTCCTGGCCTGTGCCGCCTCGAGCGTCTCGTCCGAGTCCTCGAACACCGCCGAGGAGTACGTCATCGAGTCGTCGAGCCACAGCGCGTAGAACTCGTTCCCCAGGTCGTAGTGCGAGCGCATCGACGGCACCGCGCCGGGGCGCTGCGAGCGCACGCGCCCCCACGCCCGCGCCATCGGCTCGCGGAGGCGCGCGGCCGGTGTCGCCAGCCACGCGTCGAGGTTCTGCGTCATCAGCTCGAGGAACGTGGGCAGGTCCGGCGAATCGAACTCCCCGTCCATGTAGGCCTCGCCCAGCGCGAGCGCGCCGCCGAGCGCAACCCGGCCGAGGACCCCCGGCCGGTGCAAAGCGATCTCCGCGCGCGGGCCGGGGGCTGCACCGCGCACCAGCCGCCGCGAGTCGTCCGGCATCCGGACCTCGAGTGAGCCCGACCGCAGGAGGAAGCCCAGCCGCGACGGCGTGGGACCGACCTCGGCGACCGCCAGCCGGGCCGGTCGGCGGCCGCCGGGGGACGGCACGCGACGAAGAGCGACGCTCACGAGTGGGGCTCACGCGGCATGGGAGCAGGACGATGACACATCCGGACGGCGCCGTCGCGCCCAGGCACGGGCGTGCCCATTCGCGCGCGAACTGGCGACGCGGGTTCGGCGCCGGTACTCTTGGGCCATGTCCCGGTTCGACCGCTGGTGGAGCGAGGTCTTCAGGCAAAACGGCTAGTCCGCTGCTTCCCGTCACGACGCGCTAGGGGAAGCAGCGGGCAGGCGCACTTCCGACTGCCCTCTCCGGGCATTCCGGCGGTGCCTCCCGCTCCACACACGAGGGAGGTACGAACCGAGATGCCGATGCCACACCGGGTCCAGATGCAACTCATTCGCCGACGACTCGTCGGCAAGGAAGGCTCCGAGCGCATTCGCGTGCTGCGCGCGGTGCTCGAGGAGCTGCCCGACTACAAGAACGGCCCCTACGCCGACATCCGCAAGTGGGTGAACGGCGAGATCGAGGGCTCCCGCATGCGGTCCAAGGTCGTGCACCGCGACTCGATCGCCGTCCGCCGGGAGGGCGCCGCGCAGGTCGCGCTCGTCGGTCCGCCCAACGCCGGCAAGTCATCGCTCCTGCAGGCGCTGTCCGACATCCAGATCAAGACGGGCGACTACCCGTTCACCACGCTCCGCCCGGTGCCTGCCCTGACGCGCATTCACGGCGTCCTGGTCCAGCTGGTCGAGATCCCAGGCCTCATCGAGGGAGCGAACGAGAACCGCGGCGGGGGCCGCGCGCTGCTCGGCGTCCTCCGGCAGGCGGACGCGATCGTGTTCTGCCACGACGCCTCGGCGGATCCGGCGGCACTGGAGGTCGTGCGAAGCGAAGTGGCCGAGGCCGGAATCGACGTGCCGGCCGTCCTCGCCGCGACCAAGCTCGACGAGGCCGAACCCGGGGCGCTGCAGAGCCTCACGCGGCGGTTCCATGGCTTGCCGGTCGTCGCCGTGTCGGTGCTCGACGACGCCTCGCTCGACGCGTTCCGGGAGGCGGTGTGGGGCCTGACCGGCCTGATCACCGTCCGCACACGGCGGCCCGGTTCGACCGAGGAGGACCCGATGGCGCTGAACCAGGGCGCCACCGTTCGCGACGTCGCCGCGGAGCTCCACAACGAGCTCGCGGAGACGGTTCGGTCCGCGCGCGTGTGGGGACCGTCGGCGCGGTACCCGGGCCAACGGGTCGGCAGGCAGCACGTGGTGGCGGACGGCGACGTGCTCGAGCTCGACACCACCGACCGATGAGTTCGCCGTGACCGCGGAGTCCATGTCGGTAGCAGGGGGTACGAATGCGCAGGCCGGGGCCAGCGGCCCCGTAGAATCGATTCCTCCGCGTGCCCGCAGCGGCGACCGAAGTCGAAAGGACGGCCAGGGATGCCCAGGACCATGTGGAAGGGAGCGATCTCGTTCGGGCTCGTCTCGATCCCGATCCGGGTGTTCCCGGCGACCGAGGAGAAGACGCTCCGGTTCAACCAGCTCCACGCAAAGGACGGCGGGCGCATCAAGTACCAGCGCGTCTGCTCGATCGACGGCGAGGAGGTGCCCTACGACCAGATCGTCAAGGGCTACGAGATCGAGAAGGACCACTACGTGATGCTCGACGACGAGGACTTCGACAAGGTCCCCGTGGAGTCCTCGCGCGCGATCGACATCCAGGAGTTCGTCGACATCTCGGAGATCGACCCCATCTACTACAAGAAGACCTACTATCTGGTGCCCGAGGAGACCGGCGTCAAGGCCTACACGCTGCTCCGCGAGGCCATGAGCGACTCGTCCAAGGTCGGGATCGCC
This sequence comes from Actinomycetota bacterium, assembly GCA_035577825.1. Lineage (GTDB taxonomy): Bacteria > Actinomycetota > UBA4738 > UBA4738 > JACQTL01 > DATBHM01. The sequence continues at coordinate 4,076 of DATLUW010000003.1, forward strand.
AAGGTGAGCTTCCGGGACAAGGAGCACCTGGCGGCGCTGCGGTTCGCGGGGGACGTGTTCGTCCTCGAGACGATGTACTGGCCGGACGAGATCCGCGCGGCCGAGTTCGAGGAGCTCCAGCAGCCGGTGAAGCTCCGGCCGCAGGAGGTCCAGATGGCGCAGGCGCTCATCGAGAGCCTGTCCGGCGACTGGAACCCCGACGAGTTCACCGACGACTACCGCGAGGCCCTCATGCAGATCGTCGAGGCCAAGGCGAGCGGAGAGGAGATCGTGGTCCAGGAGCAGGCAGAGGAAGCCAAGGTCGTCGACCTCATGGAGGCGCTGAAGGCGAGCGTCGAGGCCGCGAAGAAGACCTCGAAGCCGTCATCGGGGGCAGCGTCCGGAAACTCCTCGGGCACGCGCACGGCCTCGAAGTCATCGTCGAAGAAGACCACGGCCAAGAAGACGACCGCCAAGAAGACCACCGCGAAGACGGCCGCCCGCAAGGCCGGCTGACCGCAAGGACATGTTCGGTCGGAAGAAGCAGCACCGGACCCATCTGTTCGGGTGGCATCCGGAGACGTTCGTGTGCTCGCGCCGAGGGCACGTGACGCCCGCCGCCCTGGTCGAACGCCTTCGCCCCGTGGACGCCGGGCTCGGCGTCGACCTGCCCGACGGACGGCGGATGGCGCGGTGCACGCGGTGCGACGTCTGGATCGAGACCACGCCGCCCGCGAAGCCGATCCGGGAGACCCTGCCGGAGCTCAAGACCATGAAGGTCCCGCGGCGGGGCCGCTCGCTCCGCGAGGCCATCATCATCCGGCTGATCGCGATCGATCGGGCGCTGCACTCGGTGCTGTTCGGGCTGCTGGCCGTCGTCCTGATCCTGCTCGAGCTCAACCTGGGCTCGCTCCACGAACAGGCCGACCGCATCCTGCGCGACCTCGCCGGCGACACCGGGCAGCAGGCGGGCCGGGGATTCCTGGTGAACGAGCTCGCCAAGGTGCTCAACCTGAACAAGGACACGCTGTTCCTGCTGATCGCGACCGCGATCGCCTACTGCATCGTGGAGGGCGTCGAGGCGTGGGGGCTGTGGCGCGAGAAGCGGTGGGCCGAGTACCTCACGGCGGTCGCGACAGCAGGATTCCTGCCGTTCGAGATCAAGGAGCTGATCGACAAGATCACCGTGATCCGGATCGGTGCGCTCGTCCTGAACATCGCGGTGCTGCTGTGGCTGCTCTGGCGCAAGCGGCTGTTCGGTCTGAACGGCGGCATGAAGGCCATCGAGGCTGAACAGGAGGCCGTCGATCGCGAGGCGTTGTTCGGCGCGCCCAAGGAGACCGGCGCCGTCGTCACGCGCTGACCCGCGCGCCGACGCGCTGAGCGCGACCGCGCGCGGCTCGGCGGCCGACATCAGCGTCTCGATCTGGTCGTCGACTACGGCGACGTCATGCTGCTTGCAGATAGGTTCAAAAACTGGCCGTCGAACGCCTGCTTCCGAACAAGCGATGGGGTTGACTCCTTTCGCTCGCTTCGACGCTGACGGCCATTGACGAACGGGCCGGTACGGGCGGACGTCCTATCCGGCGAACTCGCGCTGTGCGAAGATCCCGCTC
>DATLUW010000004.1:0-2118 GCA_035577825.1 Actinomycetota bacterium
AGGATCGTCCGGTCCTTCATGCCGTCGACCTGCAGCACGCTCCGGTGCACGTCGTCGTACGGCATCGCCCAGTAGACCTCGTCGGACAGCACGGTCAGGTCGTTGCGGATGGCGATGTCGGCGATGCGTTCGATCTCGGCCTGCGTGAGCGCGCTGCCGCACGGGTTGTGCGGCGTGTTGATGATCAGCAGCTTCGTGCGCTCGGTGACGAGCGACTCGAGCTCGTCCGGGTCGATGCGGAACTCGTTCTCCTCGCGGAGCGGGATGGGGACGGGCGTCGCGCCGGCGAACGCGCTGATGGACTCGTACATCGGGAACCCGGGGTCGGGGTACAGGACCTCGTCGCCCTCCTGGCAGAGCACCATGATCGTGTAATACATGACCGGCTTGGCGCCGGGCATCACGATCACCTGGTCGGGCGTGCAGTCGAGCCGGCCGCGATCGCCGAGGAACTTCGCGACGGCCTCGCGGAGCGGCGGGATGCCCGGCGCCGGGACGTAGTGCGTCTGGCCGGCGTCGAGCGCCGCCTTGGCCGCGTCGCGGATGTGCTGGGGGGTGTCGAAGTCGGGCTCGCCGAGCTCGAGATGGGTGACCTTCCGCCCGGTCGCCTCCAGCGCCCGCGCGCGGGCGAGCATCTCGAAGGCGGATTCGGTTCCCAGTCGGTACATCCGGTCGGCGAGTCGCATGGTGGCATCTCCTTCAACGGGCACCGTGGACGAGTCCCCTGCATCCGAGGCTACGGCCGCCCGTTCCGGAGGGTCAAGCCGGACGACCCGGCCCGGCGGGGTCGAAGTGCCCGTCCCCCGGGGCCCTCGCGACGCGCAGCAGCCGCGGACGTTCGCCTCAGAAGTCGACGAAGACCTTGGCGAACTCGTACTTCGACTGGTCGACGCCGCTGCACTGGTCCGAAGCCCGGCCCGCACAGGCCTGGTCGCGGGACGCCGACCAGAACCCGATGAGGCCGGCGCCGTTCGACTTCGCGAACGACAGCAGCCCGTGTGCGTCGTCGAGGCTGAAGACCTCGTCGGGGTCGTCGTTCTCGCCGATCATCGGGGTCAGGCCGATCATGGCCCAACGCTGTGCCGGGGTCTTGTTCGGGAAGATCTGGTGCAGCTGCTGGAACGCCGCGTTCGCCGAGTCCTTCGCGTTCTGCAGCATGTCGAGGTGATTGGGGTCGAAGTAGTCCATCACCATCAGGTTCACGGTCCCGACCTGCACGCCGTTCGACACGGCGTTCTTCAGCAGGTTGCGCTGGACGGCGGGGAGGCCGTTGCGGTCGACCGCGAGCGTGAACTGGACGCGGAGCGTCTTTCCGGCGGCGTGCGCGGCCCGCTGCATCGCCGCGATGGCCCTGTTCCTGCGGGCGGTCGCGGCCGTGTCGGCGAGCGTCGCGTTGCCCTCGATGTCGAAGTCGACGCGCGTGAGGTGGTAGCGGTTCACGACGGCCTGGTACTGCGCGCGGAGCTTCGCGACGGTCGGACACGACCGGGCGAGCTCGGTCCCGCCCGCCCCGCCGAACGACACGATCACGTCGCCGCCCTTCGCCCGCAGCTGCTGGACGGCCTGGGAGGGGAAGCCGGACGAGAGCGCGATCCCGCTGTCCCAGCCCGCTTGGCACGCGCCCTGGTCGTTGACGAACGCCAGCGTGAAGAACTTCCCGCCGGTGGCGTTCGAGGCCTTCACGATCGGGAACGTCGGGTCCTGCTGGACGTACACGTACGGGGCGAACACGCGCGCGGGGAAGCTCGCCCTGCCGGCCGGGGCGGCCCCGGCGGGCGCGGCGGCTCCGATCAGAAGGGCGAAGGCAGTGGAGAGCGACACCAGGAACGCGGGCATGGGTTCATCCTCCTACGCGGTGGGTTCCAGCTGCAGCGGAACGACCTCGAAACGAACCCCGTCCACCAGGCCGAGATCGGTGACCTTGAGCTCGGGGATGACCGAGAGGGCGAGGAACGACAGCGCCATGAACGGCGCGGGCAGCGTGGCCCCGCACTCCGCGGCGGCCGCCTCCAGCGCCTCGACGGCGGCCGCGACGCGGGCGCGGGGCTCGAGCGACATCAGGCCGCCGAGCGGCAGCGCCACCTCGGCCAGCACCCGGCCGCCCCGGACCACGACCTG
>DATLUW010000005.1:0-2956 GCA_035577825.1 Actinomycetota bacterium
CCACCGGCCACACAGCCAGATGACGGTCCCCGTCCGCCACGAGCTCGGCGGGGTCCCACGGGACGAGCTTGTGGACGGTCACGGCGCCCATGCCGACGACGTTCACCGTCAGGAGGTCGGAGATGGCGGTACAGGTCGTCTCGAAGTCGGACGCCATCACACCCCCCTGATGTCCGCGGCCAGATTGGCCCACCCGACGACGCCGGTGGCGATGCGCTCATCGAGCCAGCGGTCGAGGGCCTTCTGCTCTGCGGCGGTTCGGAGGTAGGGGAAGTTCGTCAGGGCCAGGGCTCGCATGACGGACGGCCCGACGCGAACGGAGAACCGATGCACCTTCCGGGTGACCTCCTGCCGCTTCAACATGGCGTAATACCGGCACTCCCTGGAGCAATAGCGCCGAGTCCGCGGCGTGAGCGTCCGCGGCTTGCCACAGAACTCGCAGCGGGGGAGGAGGTTGACGCCGGTCATGTGACCACCAGATATCCGCTGAAGAGGACGGGGATCTCGGGCGTGGCCGTGACCTTCACCCATACCTCGTAGGAGCCGTCCGCGAGCGTCACCGTTCCCCCCGGCCCGACGAGGCAGGTGGCGAGGTAGCGGGTCGGGGACGTCAGCGTCGTCCAGGTCGCGGCCTTCCAGTCCGGGTTCGTTGGCTGGCCGGCCGTGAACGCCATCTGCACGGTGTTCCCGGAGAGGACGGTCCCGTTCACGTCCGTCACGGGGACCATGACGGATTCGAGGGACGCGGAGGAGATGACGAGAGTGCGACTCATCACAGTGATGGTGCTCCGGTAAGCCATGAAACCCGCTCCGCGCCGCTCCCCTTGGAGGCCATCGGGCCGCCTGTCCCCCACCGAGGACGTGGGCCTTCCGTCAGGTCGAAGACGAATGCCCCGCCGGCGACGGTCACCAGCGGCCCATCCGCCGTAGCGGCGCCCGTAGCCGGGAGGATGATCCATGCCACCGTGGGAGCAGGCCCCGAGGCCGTTGAGAGGGCCGCTGAGGGCAGAACGACCCACCGCACGGTGGGAACGTTGCCCGCGGCCGTGGCGGCCGCCACAGGCGCGGAGATCGTGATGCCCGCCCCACCGATGAAGATGGTCGGGACCGGCCCATCGGCCGTCGCGGTCCCTACTGCGGAGAGGACGACCCACCGGACGGTCGGCGTGTTGCCTGCCGCGGTCGCTGCCGCAGCGGCCGGGAGCGGCGACCACAGAACCGTCGGCGTGTTCCCGACTGCCGTCGCTGTTGCAACCGCCGGGAGAGGACGCCAGGCCACGGTCGGGACGTTCCCGGCTGCCGTGGCGTTCGCGGTGGCGGGCTGCGGCTGCCAGAGGACCGTCGGGACATTCCCAACGGCCGAGGCATCCGCCACGGCAGGGGTGATGGTGATGTCCCCGACGGCGGCGGCCGGGGCGTTGTAGATCTGGGTCGCGGACGGCCCCCGGAGCCTCGGATAGCCGAGCGTGCGCCCTCTGGGCATGGGCTACCCAGTCGGGGGACGAAGGATGGTGGAGGTGCCTCCGAACACGTCGCCGATGGGACGGATGCCTCTGCGGTAGGGCACCGTGGCGTGGCGGGGATTCCGCCAGCCGCCGATCCATCCCGAGAAGGCGTGATGGGAGCGAACCGGGCGCTCGAGGACGAAGGCTTCCCGCCGGTAGCGCCTGTTCAGGATGAGGTTGGGCGGCGTGGAGTCGAACCACTCCCCCGAATACGTGGCGCCGTTGTAGACGGCGGTCCCGTTGCTGGGGTTGATCCCCCACATCGGCATCAGCCGGCCACCGTGCGGATGAACCCTGTGAGCGCTCCGCTCGAGGTCGTGTTGGTCTGGACGATCAGCGAGAGGAACCCGATCACGCTCGACGCCTGGACGAGCTCGGTGATGCCGTCGATCTGCGTGGTGGAGTCCCGCTCGATGTAGGCGTTCGCCCCGACTCCGGGGACCACCGACAGCGGGAAGAAGACAAGGCCGGCGAGCGGCCCGCCCGTCCCGGTGTTCACCGACAGCGTGTTCTGCTTGATGGCCTGCACCCCGGTCTGACCGGAGGCAAGCGGGATGAAGAACGAGCCGGTCCCGACGCCCGACACCGCCGCGGTGGAGGGCACCAGCGTGTCCGCCGTGGTGGCCGTGGCGGAGGTGGTGAGCGCCGGCGCATTGGTGTTCGCCCCCGCCTGGTCGACGGTCTGCAGCGTCAGCGTCCCCACAGCGAAGGTTGCTGCAGTTGCAACAACCAGCGTGACGAGGTTCCCGATGCCCGTACCGGGGCCGTACTGCCGCGTGGCGAGGGTGGGGGTCACCACCGTCTCGGCGGTCGAGACGGTCATCCGGTAGGAGCCCGAGTGGTTGAGGATGTCCACGAGCACGGCAATGTTGATCTGCTGCGCCGAGCCGAACCCGAACGTCAGGAGATACTTCCTGTCGGGGGACGTGGGGGACGTGAGGTACTGGGAGATGGCGGCCGCGTTCGTGCGGTCGAGGAGGGCGTCCGTCGGCGCCGTGGTAGCGAGGTACGTCAATGCCGGCGGCTGTCCCCCGGCGTGAACGAGCGTCGACCACGTGGTCGCCACGGTCGTGATTGAGGACTTCTGGAACACGCGGTCCTCGGCCTTGCCCGCACCGCGGGAGGCGATGATCCCGTCGTACGTCGAGATGGCGCCGCCCTCGATGACCTTGAGGCCGCGTCCCTCGAGGAGGCGGTCCCAGTCCCGTTCCTTCCGCGTCTTCTCCTCCACGCGGTCCATGCGCCGGCGGAAGGCGGACGGGTCGAGGACGTACCGCGGACGACGGTGAAGTCCGAGCGTGCTGAGGTCCACGCGGGGGAGGAATCCGCGACCGGGCAGGAGGTGGCCGAGCGAGTTCGGGCCACCGGAGGGCGAGTCCACGGCGTAGGTGATGCCGTTCGAGTCGAAGGAGCGCGGCATGTCCTTCGCCATCTTCCCGAGGCGGGCGAAC
>DATLUW010000006.1:0-7162 GCA_035577825.1 Actinomycetota bacterium
CGACCGCGGTGTCCGGACGGTTCCTGCGCGACATGCTGGGCGACGAGGGGTTCGCGTCGTTCCTCGAACGCGCCAGGGCGGTCTTCCGGGAACGGTTCCCCGACCCGCTCACCGACTTCCGCGAGGTCAACCTCGCGGTCGCGACGAAGCCGACCGACTACGCCGCCGGGAACGTCCAGGGCCGCGGGCGGTAGCGTCGCCTGACGCCGTCCCCCCGCTCAGGGGCCGGCGCGGCCGGAAGCGATCGCGGATCAGCGAAGGTCGAGGCGGCGGAACGACTCCGCGTGCTCGACCCCGATGAGCTTCCCGGCCTCGGCGGCGTCGAGCGGCAGCCACTCCTCGAAGAACCCGAGCATGTCGCCCTGCACCTGGGACTCGTGTGCGGCGAGCGCGTCGATCTTCGTTCGCAGGAATCCGGTGACGTCCTCGTGGTGGTTCGGCTCGGTGCTCCACGAGAGCCAGAGCTGCGGGACGTCCCATGCCTCGAGGCCCTCGGCGATCTGGTCGGCGAAGAACTGGGGGTTGCCGGCGCCGGGGAACACCGAGTCGCACGCGATCGCGCCCGCCGCCCGATGGTCCGCGTGGTTGAGGTAGCGGTTCCCCAGGAACCACGTCGTGGGGTCGCAGGACAGGACGACCTGCGGGCGGATCTCCCGGATGCGCCGGGCGACGGCCGCGCGGACGCCGTGGGTGTTCTCGAGCTCGCCGTCGTTCGTGTCGAGCACCCGGACCTCCCTGATCCCGAGCGCCCGCCCGGCGGCGACGGTCTCCTCCGAGCGGAGCCGTGCCAGCTCCTCGGGATCCTGGCCGACCACCTGCGAACCCTTGTTGCCGTTCGTCAGGATCAGCAGGTGGACCTCGCGGCCCTGCGAGGCCCACTTCGCCATGGTGCCGCCGGCGCCGATCTCCGCGTCGTCGGGGTGCGCGAACACGCCGAGGACGGGACCGGCGCCGGCCTCCGGATCGACCTGCTCGTCCGCCACGGCCGGGTCAGCTCGCGCGGGAGCGGGGCTTCGCGGCGCCCGCGGTTCGAGTGGACTTCGCGCTCGAACGCGACGACTTCGCCCCGGAGGCCTTCGGCCGGCCGCCGCCCTTCTTCGCGTCGTCGGCCGCCCGGTCGAGCACGTAGCGGACGATGGTTCGGGCCGGTGAGCCGGTCGCGCCCTTCGGCCAGTAGTCGCCGGCCTTCTCCCAGAACGCGGTCCCAGCGACGTCGAGGTGGCACCACGGCGTGTCGCCGACGAACTCCGCCAGGAACAGCGCCGCGGTGATCGCGCCGCCGTAGCGGTCGCCGATGTTCTTCACGTCGGCCACCGGCGAGTCGATCTTGGCGCGGTACCGGCGCCACAGCGGCAGCTCCCATCCGGGTTCGCCGACGGCGTCGCCCGCGGCGATGACGTCGCGGATGAGGCGGCGGTCGTTCCCCATGACGCCCCAGATGTCCTCACCGAGGGCGATCATGCATGCGCCCGTCAGCGTGGCCGCGTCGATGATGACGCGGGGATTCTGCTCCGCGAGGTACGCGAGCGCGTCCGCGAGGATCAGGCGGCCCTCGGCGTCGGTGTTCAGGACCTCGGAGGTCGTACCGCCGCGGTGCGTGAGCACGTCGCCCGGCCGGATCGCCGAGCCACTCGGGAGGTTCTCGCTCGAGGGGATGGCCGCGATGACGTTGACCTTCGGCCGGAGGATCGCGATCGCCCGCATCGCCGCGAGCATCGCCGCCGCGCCTCCCATGTCGGCCTTCATCCACTCCATGCCCTTGGCGTCCTTGATGGAAAGGCCACCCGAGTCGAACGTGACGCCCTTGCCGGTGATTGCGATCGGTGCATCGCCTGAGTTCGCGCCCTCGTAGGCGAGCTCGATGAGTCGGGGCGGGTTCACGCTCCCCTGTCCGACACCCAGCACGCCGCCGAAACCGCCCTTCTCGAGGTCGGACTTCGTCCAGATCTTCACGTCGAGGCCGGTCTCCTTTGCCATCTTCCGGGCCTCGTCGGCGAGGAACTCCGGCGTGGCGCTCCCTGCCGGCGTGTTGACGAGATCACGCGCCCATGCGACCGACTCGCTCGTCACCTGCGCGCGGTGGGCCGCCTCGGGCTCGTCGACGCCGAGCACTGTGACGTGCTGCAGCTGCGCGGGCTCGAGTGCGTCCCCGTCCGACGACCGCGACTTGAACCGGTCGAACCGATACGAGCCGAGCAGGAGTCCCTCCACGACGGCCTGGACGGCCTCCGGTGCCGGGCGCGCCGCCCGGGCGAGCGTTGTCGCCACCGATTCGAACCGCGACGCGACGCGAGCGACCTTGCCCGCGGCGCGCCGCAGCGTGTCGGGACGTACGTCGCCGCGCTTGCCGAGCCCGACGAGCACCACCGTGCGGGCGTGGAGGCGGCCGAGCGTCGGCACCGAGAGCGTCTCTCCTAGCCGCCCGCGGAGCGCGTTGTCGCGCAACGTCGCCACGAGGTCCACGCCGAGCGCCTTGCCGGCCTCATCGACCCCCGGCCCCGCCTCGGGCCCCTCGAACACGGGCAGGATGAGCGCCGCGGTCTCGACCTCCGCGACCGACGACGTGGCGAACCCGATCTCTGGCATCCCTGGCTCCCCTCGAGACATGTCGAACTCAGCGCTGGGGCGGAGAGCGGCAGTGTATCGCGAGGGCGCATCTCGGCCATTTCGGGGCACGCGGGACCGCCGGGATGCGAGGTCACGCAGATGGCGGCGAACTCGAGACTCAGGGCGGCATGGCCGCAAGTTGCGGCGCGGTTCCCCTCGGCTCGGAAGGCCCAGCGACGTGCTCGGTTCCGTCGGGCCGGAACCAGGTGATCGCTCCGCCCTTCGACCGGCTCATGCGCCAGCCGTATTCGTGGACGAGCTTGTGGTGGAAGGCGCAGACGAGGGCGAGATTTTCTAGGTCAGTGCGCCCGCCAGCGCTCCACCACTCGATGTGGTGCGCGTGGGCGTATCTGCGGTTGCCGCATCCGGGGAAGGTGCACCCGCCGTCGCGATGGCGAAGCTGGCGAAGCATCCATTCCGCGGGTTCGCGCGTGAGCCGTCCGAGGCCGATCGGGTCGCCGGCGCCATTCTCGAGGATGGCCTGGATCCGTGCGGTGCAGGCCAACCGGCGAGCGGTTTCGGCCGCGAGGACCGGGCCGCCGTCGATCTCGCTACTCGACGGCCACTCCCGTTCGGCCGCAGCGCCCGCCCTCAAGCTGGGGAGCGGATCCGGCGAGCCGGTCTCGCAAGGAGGCTCGGGGGACGCCGCGGGCGCTGGATGATCGAGAGATTCTTCGAGAGCGGACTCGCGAGGGTTCAGGTCTTCGAGGCGCGCGTGGACCACGACCGTTGCGCGATCGGGGTCGGCGTCGGCGGCGATGCGGGTTGACGCCAGGGCGATCAGCGCGTCGGCGCGCCGGGCCTCGAGGAAGTAGTCGTCGTGCTCGTCCGGCATCAGCGGGATCTCCGCCGCCAGGCGGTCGAGCGCCTTCGCCACCACGGCGCCGTCCGCCGCCGGTAGGTCGGCCTGCAACCCAAACCTTCGCCCGTCGTCGAAGTACCACCAGGAGACGCTCCGGGCCCGGTCGGCCTCCTCGGCGGCCTCGCGCGCGCGGCGAGACTCGCGGTCGGCGCGCCGGCGAACCGCCGTCTTCGAGGCCGTCCGCGCCCACGCCACCAGTTCCTGCTCGGTCTCCGGTGTGGCGAACCGGCACAGCTCGAGGGTCGACTCCAGACCGAGCTCGCCCCGTTCGAATGCCGACGCCAGGTGCGAAAGTCCTCCGAGGGCGTGGGCGGCCCGGACCCATCGGCGGGCGTGCCACCACGACAGCCCGAACCGCATCGACAACCAGTGAGCCATGTCGTGTGCGCCCCACTCCTGCCACAGCTCCGACCGATCGGCGCGAGCAATCACCGACAGCAGGCGCCGCTGCTCGCGGCACACGGCCGCATGCGCGAGGTCGAGCTCCTGGGCCAGGTCGAGCTCCTGAGCGGGGTCGAGCTCCTGAGCGGGGTCGAGCTCCTGGGCCAGGAGGTCGTTCTCGGCAAGGCCGCCATCAGGGGCGGTCTTCGGTTCTGCCGGCAATGCGGACTCCCAAACCTCGATCGGTTCGGGGGGAGGGACCCTCACTATATCGAACATACGTTCGTTTGTCAAGCCTCCCTCGGAGACACGCCTCGCGCGGAGATGTTGGTGCGCCGGGCGAGAGCTTCGACTTCCGGAACCCGCGGCCCTCGTCGAACCGATCTGGCCGTAGCAGTCAGGCGGGATGCGGCGGTCGATCCACCCGGCCGGTCGGTACGCTTCCGGCCGTCATGGAGGCCAAGGACCTGCGCGACCTCGTGCATTTCGACCCGGACGGGGCGGCGACCCACGAGGTGTTCGAGACCGATCATCTGTGGTCACAGCTGATCTGCCTCGAGCGCACCCAGCGTGTCGGGCCCATCGGCGACCCGACGTCCGACGCCGTGTTCCTCGTCGTGGCCGGCGAGGTGATCATCCAGGTCGACCGCGGCCGCAAGCGCGTGAAGCAGTGGTCGGCGGTCCTGGCCCCCGCCGGCGGCGAAGTCACGATCTCGAACGCCTCGACCGAACCGTCGGTGATCCTCGTGACCGCCGCTCCCCCGCCGGCGCCGCCCGACGACGCCAGCCCGTCGACGAACGGCAGCGGTTCGGCCTCGGACTGGCTCTGACGGCGCGCCGGCGGCCCGGCGGCGAGACATCAGCCAGACTCGACGGACGACCTTCGCGACCCCGGCCGGTCGAGCACCACGAGCGACACCAACAACGCCACGAGGAAGCTCGGCACGCTCGCCCCCAGCGCGGACCCCGCGAGCGGGAAGGGCAGCCCCAGCCACGAGTGGAACAGCGTCCGCATCCCGTCCTCCCACCCGGGCAGCGCGGTCGGCACGCTCCACTGGTACAGCAGGAACCCCACCACCCACGGCACCACCGCCCGCCACCGGAACGAGGGCAGCGCATCCACCGCGAACAGGTCCGAAGGCCGGTTCCGCAGCACGAAGTGGTCGGCTACGAACACCCCGAACAGCGGCACGAACACCGACCCCAGCAGGAACAGAAACTGCTCGTAGTTCCCAACCGCGAGCGACGGCCGCCCCCCCAGCCACGCCGCCAGCCCGACCCCCGCGACGGCCACGCACAGCACCGCCGGCCGCTGCCGGACCCGTTCGGACAGGTTCTGCGCGGACACCGCGCTCGAGTAGATGTCGGCGAACGCCTCGTCGGTTTCCCCCACCAGCAGCGCGAGCAGCACCACCCACCCGCCCGCCACGGACGCGATCGCCGTTCCAAGGTCGCCCGGCCCGGCCAACCCCGACGGACCGGCCACCAGCACGAGCATCGCCCCCAGCGAGTAGAACCACGCGTTCCCGATCGCGTACCCCGCGAACGTCCCGACGGCGCCGGTCACCCCCCGCCGCGCGAACCGGTTGTAGTCCGCCACGAGCGGAAGCCACGAAACCGGCATCACGATCACCAGGTCGACCGCCAACAGGAAGTGCAGCCCGCCCTTCCCCGGCGCGTTCCACATCGCCGACAGGTCGCCGTGGGTCAGCACCCGCACCGTGATCCACAGCCCGACCGCCCCGATCACCCACGCGCCGAACCGCTCCAGCCACCGCCGGATGACCACGATCGGTCCACCCAGCGCGAGCGCCGTGCACACGACCGCAACCACGGCGAGCCACACCCCGTACCCGAGGTGCCAGACCCGGTTCGCCACGAGGCTCATGGCCCACAGCTCGAACCCGGTCCACCCGACCAGCGTCACGATGTTCAGCACGCTCGGGACGAACGAGCCGCGAACCCCGAGCACCGGCCGGAACAGCACCATCCCGGGGACGCCCTCCCGAGCGCCCGCCACGCCGACCAGCGCGAGCGGGATGCACCCGAGCACCGAGCCCACCACGATCGCCGCGAGCGCCTCCGGCAGCCCGAGCGCCGGAACCAGCAGCGCCCCGGTCAGCATGACCAGCAGCCCGATGGCGAGATCGCCCCACAGCACGGCGAAGTCGAACCCGCGCAGGCGGCGCTGTTCCGGGGGAACGGGCCGGATGCCCCAGGCCGGCGCCTCGCGTTCGAGCGCCCGCTCGAGCCGCTCCGCCGCGGTGGTCATCGTCGCAGGCCTCCCTCCGCCGGCATTACCCGGTTCAGGTTCCTGGGGTCGCCGCCCGAACAGGCGGCCTCTCAGCCCGGTCCGACCGAGCTCCCCCGACGTCGCACGCGAGCGTACCCGACCCGGGCGCGGGGTACGCTCGCGCGACACACTCGACGGACGAAGCCGAACGGACGAAGAGGACGACGACGTCATGGACTACGAGGAGATCGCCTACGAGATCGCGAACGGGGTCGGGTGGATCCGCCTCCGCCGACCCGACAAGCTGAACGCCCTCACGACGAAGCTCGCCCGGGAGGCGCTCGACGCGCTGGCGCGGGCCCGCGGGGACGACGCAGTTCGATGCCTGGTGATCACCGGGGAGGGACGCGGCTTCAGCGCCGGTCAGGACCTCACCGAGTTCATGGGCACCGCGGCGAGCGGCGAGGGCACCACCCTCGACGTGGCCGAGCACCTCCGGTCCGGCTACAACCGCATGATCGCCGCGATCGTCGAGCTGCCGAAACCGGTGGTCGCCGGCGTGAACGGCGTCGCGGCGGGCGCCGGGCTGTCGCTCGCCCTCGCGTGCGACCTGCGGATCGCGAGCGACGCGGCCCGGTTCCTGCAGGCGTTCGTCAAGATCGGGCTCGTGCCGGACTCCGGCGGGAACTGGCTGCTCCCACGGATCGTGGGCTACGCGAAGGCGCTCGAGCTGTCGATCACCGGCGACATGGTCGATGCGGCGGAGGCTCTGCGAATCGGCCTGGTGAACCGCGTCCTCCCGGCGGACGAGTTCGAATCGGGACTGGCCGACGCGGCCGAACGGATGGCGAAGGGACCGACCCGCGCGATCGGCGCGACGAAGGCGCTGATGGGCGAGGGCCTGCGGCTCGACCTTGCGGCGACGCTCGAGCGCGAGGCCGTCGCCCAGGCCGAGCTGGCCGGCTCGCACGACTTCGCCGAGGGCGTGGGCGCGTTCCTCGAAAAGCGCGAGGCGAACTTCACCGGCCGCTGAACGGAGCGGTCGACCGGCTGAGTTCGCTCCGAGCGTCAGCCCGTGG
>DATLUW010000007.1:0-2061 GCA_035577825.1 Actinomycetota bacterium
CCCCGGTCGCGTCCGCCCGCCTGCAGAAGGGGATGCACACACATGCTTCGGAACCGCAGGGGCTTCGCCATCCTCGCCGTGCTCGCCGCTTTGACGTTCGCACTCGTTGCGTGCGGTGGCGGAGGGGACAAGGACCAGGACACCGATCGGCCCTCTCGGGGGGCGAGCGCCCTCGCCACGTGCACCGGCCCGGCGATCACGGACACGGGGCTGCCGGCGGACTTCCCGGTTCCGGACGGCGTGACGTTCACGGCGAAGAACACCGCGGCGGACACCGTGTTCCTCGACGGCTTCGCACCGGGCGACGTGGGCGGGATGCTGAAGACGTGGACTGACGCCGTGAACGGCGCCGGGTACACGGTGCTCTCGACCGACGACGAGGCGCCGAGCGACGCCGAGATCAACTACGAGTCTGCGGACAAGACGACCAGCGGACAGATCGCGATGCGCGACGACTGCGGAGGCGGCGGCACGATCGCCATCCACGTGACGAACCGGCCGGAGTAGTCGGGCTCAGGCGCTCTTCCGGCGTCCCAACGGGAGCTCGTAGGCCAGCAGGACGAACCCGTCGGGGAACACCTCGTCGGGCGTCCGGCGGAAGCCCATGGACTCGTACATCTTCTGAGCGACCTTCATGCGCTCGGTGGTGTTCAGGGTGAGCAGCGTCTTGCCGGCCTCGCGCGACACGTCGATGCAGGCATCCATCAGCAGCCGGCCGACGCCGCGCCCGCGCGCCTCGGGCGCCACGCCGAGCATGCGGACGTGGGCCTGGCCGGGCTCGAGGGGGCCGGACTCGTTGCCCTCGCGGCCCTCGTCGGTACGGCCCTCGAGCTCCAGAGTCACGGTTCCGAGGATGACGCCGTCGTCGTCGACCGCGACGAGGATGGTCGTCCGCTGCGCTCGCTCCGCGATGTCGGCGATGCGGACGAGGTAGTCGTCCCAGCCGGCACGGCGGCCGGGGGTGGCGAACTCACGGTAGGCGTCGGCCGTGATGCGGCCGGCCTCCTCGTACTCCTCGGGGCGTGCCTCGCGGATCTCGATCGCCATCGGTTCGCTCAGGCCTCCCCGACGCGGTTGGCGATCGCCCCTGCCATCTCCATGGTCGACGCGCCGCCGCCGAGGTCCGGCGTGACATCCTCGCGCGCGGCGAGGACGGCGACGACCGCCCGTTCGACGGCGTCGGCCGCGGCGCGTTCGTTCACGTGGCGGAGGAGCAGCACGGCGGACAGGATCATGGCGACAGGGTCCGCCAGGCCCTTGCCGGCGATGTCGGGGGCGCTGCCGTGCACCGGCTCGAACAGCGCGTACTCCCAGCCGAGGTTCGCGCCTGCCGCGAGGCCGAGCCCGCCGGTCAGCCCGGCACACAGGTCGCTCACGATGTCGCCATACAGGTTCGGCAGCAGCAGCACGTCGAACTGGTCCGGGTCGCTCGCCAGCCGCATGGCCAGCTCGTCGACCTGCATCGGCTCGAACTCGATGTAAGGGTAGGCGGTGGCCTCCGCGCCGGCCGTCCGCAGGAACACCCCGTCGGAGAACTTCATGATGTTCGCCTTGTGCCCGAGCGTGACCTTGCGCCGGCCGTTGCGCTGCGCGTGGTCGAAGGCGAACCGCACGATCCTTCGCGTGCCCGTGACCGAGATCGGCTTGATGGTGACGCCGGCGTCCTGCTTGAGGTCGTAGCCGGCGTCCCGCCGGAGCTCCTCGCGGAGCGCCGCCGTCTGCGCCGAGCCCTGCCGGAACTCGATCCCGGCGTACAGGTCCTCGGTGTTCTCGCGCACCACGATGAGGTCCAACCCCTCGTACGGCGAACGGATTCCCGGCAGGGTCCTCGACGGCCGAACGGCGGCGAACAGGTCGAGGTCCTGGCGCAGGGCGACGTTCACGCTGCGGAAGCCCGTGCCGACCGGCGTGGTGATGGGCCCCTTCAGCGCGGTGCGGGTCTGCCGGATCGACTCGAGCACCCGGTGGGGGAGCGGCGTGCCCTCCCGTTCCATGACGCCCGCGCCGGCCTCCTGGACGTCCCATTCGATCTCGACCCCGGTCGCCCCGAGCACGGTTCGC
>DATLUW010000008.1:0-3025 GCA_035577825.1 Actinomycetota bacterium
CGTGTCGCTGCTGGAGATCGGCGAGGGCGTCTTCGAGGTCAAGGCCACCCACGGCGATACGCAACTGGGCGGCGACGACTGGGACCAGCGGGTCATCGACTGGATGGTGGCCGAATTCAAGAAGGCGAACTCCGTCGACATCTCCGGCGACCGCATGGCCATGCAGCGGCTCAAGGAGTCCGCGGAAAAGGCCAAGATCGAGCTGTCCCAGGTCACCGAGACGACGATCAACCTGCCGTTCGTCACCGCGACGAAGCAGGACGACGGCACGATGACCCCGCTGCACCTCGAGGTGAAGCTCACCCGGGCGGAGTTCGAACGGATGACGGCCGACCTGGTCGACCGGTGCAAGGTGCCGTTCGAGCAGGCGGTGTCGGACTGGGGCAAGAACCCCAGCGCGATCGACCACGTGATCCTGGTCGGCGGTTCCACCCGGATGCCGATGATCCAGGAGCTCGTCAAGAAGCTGACGGGCGGCAAGGAGCCCCACAAGGGCGTCAACCCGGACGAGGTCGTCGCCGTCGGCGCGGCCATCCAGGCCGGCGTGCTGAAGGGCGACGTGAAGGACATCCTGCTGCTCGACGTCACGCCGCTCACGCTCGGCGTCGAGACCAAGGGCGGCATCTTCACGAGGCTCATCGAGCGGAACACGACGATCCCGACGCGCAAGTCGGAGATCTTCACCACCGCGGACGACAACCAGATGCAGGTGGAGATCCACGTCCTGCAGGGCGAGGCGGAGACCGTCTACTCGCCGGCGACGCGTTCGCTCGGGAAGTTCCAGCTCATGGGCATCGCGCCCGCGCCGCGGGGCATGCCGCAGATCGAGGTGGCGTTCGACATCGACGCGAACGGCATCGTGAACGTCTCGGCCAAGGACCTCGCCACCGGCAAGGAGCAGGCCATGACGATCACGGGCGGCACCGCGCTCGGCAAGGACGACATCGACCGGATGATGAAGGAGGCCGAGTCGTTCGCGGAGGAGGACCGAAAGCGGCGCGAGGCTGCCGAGGCCCGCAACACCGCCGACAACCTCAGCTACCAGGTCGACAAGGCCCTGGCCGACTACGGCGACAAGATCCCGTCGGGCGAGAAGGACGACCTCATCAAGGCGAACGACGAGGTCAAGGAGGCCCTCAAGGGCGAGGACGGCGAGGCCATCAAGGTCGCGGCCGACCGCCTTATGGAGGCCTACCAGAAGGTCGGCCCGGCCATGTACCAGGCCCAGCAGGCCACCGGAGCAGGCGCCTCGGAGCAGTCCGCGGCCGGCGAGCCCGGTGGCCCGGCCGCCGGCTCGGAAACTCCCCCGACCGAGTCCCCCGACGACGTCGTCGAAGGCGAGATCGTCGACGAGGGCGACGCCTCCTAGGGGTTGGTGACCGAGCCATGACGCATCACGAAGAGGAACCCCAGCACGACCCGCGTGAGTCCGCGGACGTCCCGGGCGGGGGGGAGACTCCCCGCCCGAAGGTCCGCGTGACCGACCGCCGCCACTCCGCCCGACCGACCGACGACGCGCCCAGGGACGGCGGGATCGGCGGAGCCGAGGGCTCTGGGAGCGAAGCAAGCAGGAGCGAAGCGCCCCCCGGCGCCGACGGTCACGCCGGCCGGGACGCCATCGACCCGCGGGTTCTCGAGGCCGAGCGCGAGGCGGCCGAGTACCGCGACCACCTCCTGCGCCTCCAGGCCGAGTTCGACAACTTCCGCAAGCGCACGCTCCGGGAGCAGTCCGACTCGGTGGAGCGCGCGGCCGAGCCGATCATGCGGCGCCTGCTCGACGTGCTCGACGACTTCGACCTGGCGCTGATGGCGGCCGAGCGAACCCCCGACCTCGAGCAGTTCATGCGGGGGGTCGAGATCGTCTACGCGAAGCTCACGGACATCCTCTCGGCCGAGGGGCTCGAGCGGATCGATGCCGAGGGGAAGCCGTTCGACCCGGAGCTCCACGAGGCGCTCATGCACGCGGAGGGCGACGTCGACGGCGAGCTGGTCGTCGACGACGTGTTTCGTCAGGGCTACACGCTGAAGGGACGGGTCATCCGGCCGGCCGGCGTTCGCGTGACGAGGAAGTGATCCGAGAGTGAACGGCGACATCCGCCGCGAGTGGGTGGAGAAGGACTATTACCAGGTCCTCGGCGTGCCCAAGAACGCCAGCGCGGCCGAGATCAAGAAGGCCTACCGCAAGCTCGCGCAGCAGCACCACCCGGACGCGAACCCGGGGAACACCGAGGCCGAGGCGAGGTTCAAGGAGGTCTCGTCGGCCTACGACGTCGTCGGCGACGAGGAGAAGCGCAAGCAGTACGACCAGGTCCGGCAGATGGTCGGGTCCGGGGGCTTCGGCGGCGGCGCGGGCGGCGGGTTCCCGGGCGGGTTCCCCGGCGCCGGCGGCCGCGTTCGCGTCGAGAACATCGGCGACATCGGGGACCTGAACGACCTGTTCGGCGGGCTGTTCGGCGGCATGGCCGGCGCGGCCGGGGCTCGCGCGGGCGCCCGTCGCCAGCAGCGCGCGCGAGGCGCCGACCTCGAGACCGAGGTTCGCGTGAGCTTCGAGCAGGCCATGAACGGCGCGAACGTCCCCGTGAAGGTGCGCGGCGCCAAGCGGTGCGAGACGTGCGGCGGCAGCGGCGCCGAGCCGGGGACCAGCCCGATCACGTGCCCGCAGTGCGGCGGCAGTGGCCAGGTCTCGGTGAACCAGGGCCTGTTCCAGATGGCGCAGACTTGCCCGCGGTGCGCCGGGAACGGCACCGTCGTCGAGCACCCGTGCCACACGTGCCGGGGGGCCGGGTTCGTGCAGGCGACGCGGGAGTTCCAGGTGAAGATCCCCGCGGGCGTGCGCGACGGCGCGCGGATCAAGCTCACCGGGCGCGGCGAGGCGCCGCGGGCGAACGGCACGCCCGGTGACCTGTACGTCGTGGTCCGGGTGCAGCCGCACAAGGTGTTCGGCCGGAAGGGGAACGACCTGACGGTCGACCTGCCGGTCACGTTCTCGGAGGCGGCGCTCGGTTCGAACGTCCAGGTGCCGACG
>DATLUW010000009.1:0-2171 GCA_035577825.1 Actinomycetota bacterium
GTGTACGACGGGGATGAGGTGGTCGCCGCGGCGTTGCAGACGCCGCCGTTCAACGTCCTGATCGCGCGGCCTCGCGACGACGCGGCGCTGGCGGCCCTCGTCGCCGGAATCGGCGCCGAAGTGCCCGGCGTGGTCGCAGCCCACCCCGAGGTCGACGTTTTCACGAAGCTCTGGACAGAAGCACATGGGCTCGCGCCCCGCGTGCTCCGAGAGCAGGGCGTGTACGCGCTCGAGCAGGTGCAGCCCGTTCCCGACGCGCCCGGAGCCTCGCGGCCGGCATCCCGGGTCGACCTCGATCTCCTGGTGGACTGGATGATCGCGTTCGGCGACGAGGTCCTCGAGGAGGAGGACCCCGGCCGGATCGAGGCCCGCCAGGGCGTCCGGCATCGGCTGACGGGCGGAGACCAGGGTGGTTTCCTGCTCTGGGAGGACGACGGTGGGATCGTCTCGGTGTCGGGCTGGGGGGCGCCGACGCCGAACGGCATCCGGATCGGCCCCGTCTACACGCCACCGGCGCTACGCGGCCGCGGCTACGCGACCGCGCTCGTCGCCGAGCTCTCGCAGACGCTGCTCGACGGCGGACGGCGCTTCTGCTTCCTCTTCACCGACCTCGCCAACCCGACGTCGAACGCGATCTACGAGCGGATCGGCTACGTCAAGGCGTGCGAGGCGGCGATGATCGCCTTCGACTCCGCGTGAGCGAGGGGTCGAGCGCGGGGTCAGACCCCCGACGTAACCGCCACGAATCCGTGACCAGAGGCGCGTAACGAGGAATCGATCTGTCGCAACGAGCGAACTTCCGGCGGTTGTCACACTTCTGTAGGGGGTCAGACCCCCACGCCGGAGTGACCGGTTCCGCGCGAAAGCCGCACGCCGACGGCACAGGGGGCGCGCGGGCCCGGCCGGGCCGGCGGCTAGAAGAGCTTCTGGAGCTTCATGGCCGCGCCCATGTCGCCCTTGATCTTCAGCTTGCCGGACATGTACGCGGCGGTCGGGTTCTGCTCGCCCCGCTGGATCTTCTCGAACGTCTCGGCGGACGTGGAGATCGTGCAGTCGCCGCCGGTGTCACCCTCGTCGACGGTGACCGCGCCGTCCGCGACCTTGACCGTCCACGTCCCCGCGCCCTCGATCGCGAAGACGTAGGACTGGTTCAGCCCGGCGGTCTTGGCCGGATCGACCCGGGAGGGAAGCTGCTCGAAGAACTCGTTCACGGACACTGGGAAGCTCCTTGTCGGTTGCCCGCCCGAGCCTATCTGACTACGAGACGGCGACCTCCGGCTCGAACCGCCGGCGCGTCCGCGTCGACGGCAGCAGCGTCGTCAGTACGAGCCCGACGAGCGGCGCCGCGGCGGAGACGAACAGCGCCGCGCGCAGGTCGACCGAGTCGGCGATCGCACCGAGGAACACCGCGGCGATGCCGCCGAGGCCGATGGCGAACCCGACGGCCAGCCCGGATGCCATTCCGATGTTCCCCGGAAGGAACTCCTGGGCCATGACCATCGTTATCCCGAACGTCCCGACGACCGCGGCGCCGACCCCCGCGAGGGCGACCGCGCCCGGGATCCCACCGACCAGGAGGAAGACGAGTATCAGGGGCGTGCAGACGGCGAAGCTGCCCATCAACACCGTGCGCAGACCGAAGCGGTCGGCAAGCGGGCCGGCGACCAAGGTTCCGACGGCACCGACGAGAAGCATCGCAGCGAAGACGTAGTTGCCGTACGACGTCGAATGCCCCTGCGACACCTCGTAGAGCGGCACGAAGGTGATCAGGCCGAACCAGGCCAGGCTGCGGAACGTGATCACGATCAGCAGGATGACCAGCGACCGAACGTCGTTGTCACCTCCCTTCCACGCCCGCGACTCGCCGTCGGGAAGGAAGGTGAGCAGGTAGGGCGTCCGGACGAGGAGCCAGGCAGCGACCACCGCCGCGGGGACCACCAAAAGCCAGCCTCCTTTCAGGCCGAACGCGACGATGATCGGCGTGACGACGAGGGCGCCGAGCCCGTAGCCGACGTTCCCTCCGACCGAGAACAGCGACATCCCGCTGGCCCGTTTGCGACCGCTGGTGTACGCGGCAAACTTCGAGCCCTCGGGATGGTACGCCGCCGTTCCGAGCCCCGACACGATCACGAGCAGGGCCACCAGCCAGTACTGCGGCGCGTCCGAAGCAG
>DATLUW010000010.1:0-8967 GCA_035577825.1 Actinomycetota bacterium
ATTCGAACCGGTCGACCTGGTCGGCCGGCGCGTTGGTGTCGTCCTCGTCGCGGCGCGTCGGCCACCCGTAGAAGCCGATCACCCCCGCGAGCCCGTGCTTCCTGGCCGCCTGGTTGAACGAGTTCCGCCCCCCGAAGCAGAACCCCACCGTGAAGACCGCGTCGGCCGCGCCGCCGTCGTCGGTGCGGAGGTGGTCGACGGCCGCCTGGGTGTCCAGGGAGATCCCCTCGGGCGTGGTCTTCGCGATCTCCGGCGGGTAGTCGAAGTCGGCGTCGCGTTCGCTCACGCCGGCCGTTCGCCCGAAGTAGTCGATCGCGACCGCGTGCACGCCCGCTTCCGCGAAGCGTTCGGCCAGCTCCTTGTAGAACGCGTACAGCCCGCGAACGTCGGGCAGGACCACGATGCCCGGCCCGCCCTTCGCGGCCGTCGTCGCCGAGTACGCCGCGAACTTGTTCCCGTCTCCCGATTCGAGGACGAGGTCCTGCGACGCGCCGATCCCCGCGCCGCCGGTGATGGGCGGCAGCGGCGGCCGGGCGGTGTCGTCGTAGCACATGGTCGGTGACCTCCTCGCTGGCGGCGTCCGAAGGATGGCGGGCCCCGCGTTCGTGCAGCCTCTACGCCGGCACGACCGCGGGACCCGCAACAGTTCTACCGCGTCCGGCGGCAGAGCGCGGACGCATTCGGCGAGTTATCGAGCAGTCGAACCCGGAGGAGACGGGAGGCGGGCCGGGGGACGCGTCCCCCGGCCCGCCGTAGCTGTCATCTCTTCGCAGCCCACGCCGGGCCGGATGCATCCGGCCCGGCGTACATTCCGCCTCGATGCGAACCGGGGACTGGCTGGTGGCGGCCGCCATGGTCGTGGCGGCGGGGGACTGGGTGGCCGTCGTCCGCCACGCCAAGCGCGCCGAATTCGTCCTCAAGCCGCTCGTCATGGTCGTGCTGATCGCCGCCGCCGTCGCGCTCGCCGGCGGGAACCCCGGCGACACGGTCGCGTTCACTCTGGCCGCCCTCGTGCTCTCGCTCGCCGGGGACGTGTTCCTGATGCTGCCTGCGGACCTGTTCGTGGCGGGGCTGGGGTCGTTCCTCCTGGCGCACATCGCCTACGTGGGGGCGTTCAACCGGACGGCGCCGCCGATCGGGGCGACGCTCGTCGGGGTTGTGGTGGTGCTCGCCGTCGGTGTGCCGCTGTTCCGGCGGCTGGCCCGCGGCATGCACGAGTCGGGGCAGGGCAAGCTCGTCGTCCCGGTGGCGCTGTACTTCGCCGCGATCGGCGCGATGGTCGTCAGCGCGGTCGGGACCGCCGGCCGGCCGGACTGGGACGCGGCGCACAGCGCGCTCGCGATCGTCGGCGCCGGGCTGTTCATGACGAGCGACTCACTGATCGGGTGGCGGCGGTTCGTTCAGCCGATCCGCCACGGCGACCTCGCCGTGATCGTGACCTACCACCTGGCGCAGGCCGCGTTGGTGCTCGCGCTGCTCGGCTGACGCCGCACGCGCCCCCCGGAAGGCCGCCGGGGACGCCGCGTCGGCCGGCGCGAGGCGCCGCTGCGACGCCTGCGGTTGACGGAGCGCGACGCCGCTCCACAAGATGCAGGGCCAACCACCGGACGCGACAGGAGGAGCGATGGCGCAACGGGAACGACCGCCGGTCGGCGCGCGGCCGGGCGTCGTGACCGTGGCCGCGCTCGTGCTGGCCGCCGCCGGCGCGGCCGCCCTCCTCGACTGCTTCATCCTGCTCTTCGTCACGAGCGTCGGCGCGGTGCTCGACGTGGTCGTGGTGCTGCTGCTCGCCGTCGGCGCCCTGGAGGTGTTCGCGGCGACACAGGTGTTCGAGCTCCGGGAACGCGGCCGCCGACTCGGCATCACCATGGCCGTCCTGTCCGCGGTCTTCAGCCTGGTGCTGATCGCGAAGGGAACCGTGCTGTCGGTGATCGGTCTCGCCGCCGATGCGTTCGTGATCTACGCGCTGTACGCGAACCGCGAGTACTTCGCCGGATAGGCCGCAGCACCCGCCGAACCAGGAAGTGGATCCGCCGGGCGGGCGGCGAGGGGGTTGCACGCCCGCCCGGCGGAGTGCCTCCGGCGCACCGGGCTCAGGTCTTCGCGGCCCGCACCGCCGCGTCGGGCTCCCGCGGGACCCAGAACTCCACGGTCGTCCCCGCCCCTGCCGCGCTCCGGCACTTCCACCACCCGCCGGCCAGCTCCGCGCGTTCGCGCATGGCCACCAGCCCGAGGTGTCCCGGTACCGTGGCGCTGGCCGAGGTGTCGAACCCGCACCCGTCGTCCTGGATCCGGACGCGGATGCCCCGTTCGTGCTGTTCCACCAGCACGTGCACGCGTTCGGCGTCGGCGTGCTTGCGCACGTTCGCCAGCGCCTCCTGCGCGATCCGGTAGATCGTGATCCGCAGCTCGAGCGGCGGGTCGACGTCGAGGCGATCGACCAGATCGAACCGGACCCCGTGCTCCTCCCGCAGCTTCTGCAGGTACACCCGCAGCGCCGGCACCAGCCCCTCGAGGTCGAGCGCCGGCGGACGCAGCTCGAAGCTCACGTGGCGGAGGCGATCGAGCGCGATCCGGAGCGTGGCCTCGAGTTCCTCGAGCTCGGCCGTCCGTTCGGGGTCGGCCTCCAGGTGCCGCCGGAACACCTGCACCCGGAGCACCGCGGCCGTCAGCACCTGGATCGAGTCGTCGTGGAGGTCCTCCGCGAGCTGCTTGCGCTCCTTCTGCTCGGCCGACGCGAGCAGTGCCAACAGCTTGCGCCGCTGCTCGTCGGTCCTCCGGAGCGTCTCGACGGTCCGCCACAGCTCGTCCTCGGCCTCGCGGCGCTCGGTGATGTCGCGGGCGATGCCCTCGATCGCGACCACGTTCGCCGTCGCATCGTAGATGGCGGCGATGCGGTGCTCGGTCCACAGCACCGAGCCGTCCTTGCGGACCAGCCGCACCAGCACCGGATCGTCGAACGCCGCCGGCGCCCGGATCAGCGCCGCCAGCAGCGGCCGGTCGTGCGGATGCGCCATCTTCAGCGTGATCTCGGGGTCGTCGTAGTGCTCCTGCGGCGTGTAGCCGGTCAGGCGCGTCACCGAGGGACTGACGTACTCGTACCGCGCCTCGGGACGGACGCGGTACAGGTAGATGATGTCCGACGCGTTTTCCGCGAGCAGCCGGAAGCGGTCGCCCTCGCGTCCGAGCACCGCGAGGTCGGTCTCGGAATCGGGAGCGCGGGCGGAGGGCGTCGGCGCGCGTTCCAGCGCCGAGAGGTCGGTGACCTCCCCGGCGTCGATCGGGTTGGGGCGGTTGAGGGACGGTGACATCTCGACTCCCCACGGGCGGGCTCCGTGCCGTCACCTGGTACCGGTGCACCTTCCTGTGCGCCCGTTCGAGAAGACTTGTCCATCGAGGGAACGGGCAAAGCCGGTCGAACGGCCGTTTCGGCGGGTGGCACGGGTGGTCTTCGGCTCGGCCGAGTGGGGTGGCGGCGAGTGGTCCTGGACGGTTCCGTCGTCGACGGATGGACTGTCGGACGGACGCCCCACACGCGCGATCGCAGTGGTCCCGGTCAGGCCTCCGGGCCGGCCCAGGACAGGACCTCGGCCACGTCGTGGCGCGACCGGAACCCGTCCCGGAGCGACCCCTCGGGCAGGTGCTCCACGACGAACCGGATGACCCGCACCGCCCGCGCGCGTGCGTCGATCGCGGCAGCGTCGTCGCCCAGCCCGGCGTGCGCGAGCGCGGCCACCCGGTAAAGGCGCCACGCGAGCGTGCGCGCGTGCGCGCCCTCCGCGAACCCGAGCGGGGCTTCCAGCCCGCGGAGTGCGGCCGCGTGGTCGCCGCGGTGCAGGGCGGCGAGCGCGAGCCCGTACCGTCCCCAAGAGGTGTACAGGGGCGTCACGCCGTCGGGCAGCGCGGCCAGCTCGCCCCCGAAGTGCTCGAGCTCGCCGGGGTCCTCGCGCATCTCCCAGGCGAGGATGCCCGCGAACGCCCGTTCCAGCCGGTGGAGGAAGACGTCGGTTTCGTTCGATTCGGCGAACCGAGCCCGGGCCTCGTCGTCCCGGCCCTCGTGGAGGAGCCGGATCCCGTCGCCCGAGAGCAGGATCGGAAGGAAGAACGTCCCGTGCAGGGTCGCGGCGAGATCGAGGGCCGTGAGGACGTCGCGCGTCGCCAGCTCGTACGCGCCCACCTCCATCAGCGTAAGCGACCGGAACAGGACGTTCCCGAACAGCAGCCTCGGCGAATCCAGGTGCTCCGACACCGCGACGGCCGCGTCGAGCCCGGCGACCGAGTCGCCGAGGTACCCGAGGTGCAGCTGCGCCTGGCCGACGGCGTTGTGCGCGAACGCCTCGTCGCGGCGGTTCCCGAGCTCGCGGTTGCCCTCGAGGGACTCCCGGCCGGTGCGTTCGCCTTCCTCGAGGTCGCCCATCAGGGTGTGGGCGAACGACACCATGTACAGGTTGTGGTGGCGCATCGGCTCCTGGCCGATCCGCCGGAGCAGCTCGTCCGCGCGCAGCCCCTCGGCAAGCGCCTCGGTGAACGGCCCGAGGAAGTAGACCGTCTCGCACAGCCCGTGTCGGGCCCAGGCCTCGCCCTCGAGGTCGCCGGCCTCCTGCGCGACGCGAACCGCCTCCTGATGCAGCTCGAGCGCCTCCCGGAACTCCCCCCGGCCGAACCGGATCGTCCCCGCGGTGTACAGCGACTTCGCGATGAGATTCGATGCGCCGACCTCGCGCGCGGCCTCGAGCGCCTGCTCGAGCACCCGCTGGCCGTCGTCGTACCGGTCCTGCAGCCAGTGCAGGTGCGCGAGCGCCGCCAGCGAGCGCGCCGCGAGCATGCGGTCACGGGCCTGTTCAG
The DNA here is from genome assembly GCA_035577825.1 of Actinomycetota bacterium. Lineage (GTDB taxonomy): Bacteria > Actinomycetota > UBA4738 > UBA4738 > JACQTL01 > DATBHM01. The sequence goes on from DATLUW010000010.1 coordinate 4,846, forward strand.
CCGACTCCGACGCGGCCCGGTAGTCGGGTTCCGCCTCGGGAAAGCTCCCGAGCTGCTCGAACGCCTCGCCGCGCCCGAGGCGAACCTCCCCCTCGATCGTCGGCCGCTCCGGCGCATCGCCCATCCGCCCGGCCGCCTCGAGCGCCCGGCCGTACCACCGGATGGCCTCCTCGGCGGCGAACACCCGCGCGCTGCGATGGCCGGCGAGCGTCGAGTACCGGGCCGTCTTCGCCGGGTCGCCGGCCGCCTCGGCGTGGTGCGCCAGGATCTCGGCGTACTCCTCCTCGCGGCCGGCGGTGACGCGTTCGACCCATCGGAGCGCGTCCATGTGGGCGGTCTCCCGCCGCGTTCGCGGGATGCCCTGGTACGCCACGTCGCGCGTGAGGATGTGGTTGAAGATCAGCTCACGGTCGCCCTCGATGGTGGACCCCTCGCGCTCCCACGCGAGCCCCTTGTCGACCAGGCCGTCGACGGCCCGCGCGGCGTCGGGCGTCCCCAGCGCCTCCAGCGCACCGACCCAGAAGATCCGGCCGACGACTGCGGCGTCCTGGATGGCGCGCTTCTCGCTCGGTGCGAGGAGGTCGATGCGCGACGCGATGACTCCCTGGACGGTGTCGGGGAGCGTGCTCGGCAGCGCGCGGTCGAGCCGCCAGTCGTATTCGTTGCGGACGAGGTAGCCGTCCTCGACCAGCATCCGGAGCAGCTCCTGGGCGAAGAACGGGTTCCCCTCGGAGCGCTCGAGCACCGGCCGCAGCGCCTCGGGCGGGGCGGTCGCGTCGCCGAGCAGGTGCCGTAGGAGCTGTTCCGACTCCTCGGCACGCAGCGGAGACAGTTCGATCCGGACGGCGCTCCGGACGGCCGCGCCCCAGGCCGGTCGGCGCTCCCACAGGTCGGGACGCGTCATCGCCAGGAACAGCACCGGCGCCGCGACGCGCGACGCGAGCTGCTCCAGGAGGTCGAGCAGCGAAGGGTCGGCCCAGTGGACGTCCTCGACGATCGCGACGACCGGATGCTCGGCGGCGAGCGACTCGAAGTAGATGCGCCAGCACCGGCCGATCAGCTCGCGGGCGACCTCGGGCGCGGCGCCGGCAATGGGGTCCGGCGAGACGGGGACGCCGATCGAGGACAGCAGCACGTCGACGGTCGAGACGGGGTCGTCGCTCCGGATCCGGTGCTGAAGCCGGTCGACGGCCTTCTCGCGGATGGTGCCGGCGCGATCGCTGTCCATGATCCCGACGTCGGTGCGCAGGATCTCGGCGAGCGGCCAGTAGGTCAGCCCGTCGCCGTACGGCAGGCACCGGCCCCGCACGACGTTCGCCGGCGTGGGCCGGCCACGCGCCAGGACCTGGAACTCGTGCGCCAGGCGGCTCTTTCCGATCCCGGCCGGCCCGATGACGGTCGCGAGCCCCGCCTTGCGCTCGCGCTCCGTCCGGTCGAGGACGAGCGTGAGGAGGTCGATCTCGGCGTCGCGGCCGACCATCGGCGCGGCGCCCTGCGCGCGGGTCCCTCGGACCACGCCGGCCACCTCGAACGCCGGCATCGGCCGGTCGAACCCCTTGACGGCGACCTCGCCCAGCGAGCGGTACGCGATCGCGCGGCGGGTGTCGCGGTGGGTGCGCTCGCCGACGACGATCGAACCCGGGCTCGCGAGCGCCTCGAGCCGAGCCGCCAGGTTCACCGGGGTGCCGGTGACGAGGCCCTCGCGGTCGATCCCGGTCGCGGTGACGACCTCGCCGGTGTTCACGCCGATGCGCATCTGCAGCTCGACGCTTCGGGTGGCCGCGAGCTCGGCGTTCAGCGAGGGCAGGCGGTCGTGCATGGCGATCGCCGCGCGGACGGCACGCTCGGGGTCGTCCTCGTGTGCGACCGGGACCCCGAACACGGCGACGATCGCGTCGCCGATGAACTTCTGCACGGTGCCGCCGTGGCGTTCGATCTCGTCGGCCATGGCGGTGAAGTAGGCCGTGAGGACCGGGCGGAGGTCCTCGGCGTCCATGCTGGTGGCGAGCTCGGTCGAACCCGTGAGGTCGGCGAACAGGACGGTGACGACCTTGCGCTCCTCGAGCTCGGCTTCGGCCGTGGGGGTCCCGGTGGGCGCCCGGTCGATCGCGGGGAGACCGGCGGCCGCGGTGTCGAGGGCCGTCGGGGCGTCCGTCGTGAGGCCGGTGCCGCATGCCCCGCAGAACCGGTTGGCGGGCGGGTTCGAGGCGCCGCACGCCGGACAGGTCAGCACGAGCGGCGACCCGCAACTGCCGCAGAACCGGTTGCCCGCGGGGTTGGTCGAGCCGCACGCCGGACACGACGTGCCGTCCTGCGCTCCCGGCGCGGTCGCCGGCCCCTGGGTCTCCGCCATGCCCTCCTCGCTTCGGCGGAGCAGTCTATGCCGGGCCCCGTTTCGTGACGGCCCCGTTCCGTCCGGCATGACCCGATCGGGGTGACGCGAGTTTCCACCCCGTGCGGATGGTTTGAACCCGCCCAGGGCGGGGTACTCGTGCCGTTCGACATCGGGGCCTCCGCCGCTGCAGCGGTGTCATGAGGAGTGGAGGAACGGGTGAGGGCAATCCCGGGTTGGTTCACGACGCGCCGCTTCGCCCTGCCCCGCTTCGGCCCGTCGCCGATCGCCCCGGTCGTCCCGTTCGTGCCATCGGTCGTCCGAGCCCGCCGTCACCCCGGCGGCGGCCCCTGAGCGGCGACCGTGTCTCCGTGCGGATCGCCGCCACGCTGGAAGCGCCCTCCGAGGCACGGCGTGTCGTCGTCGCCGCCATGGCCGGGTGCCCTCGCGATCTCGTCGGGGAAACCGAGCTGCTCGTCACGGAGCTCGTCACGAACGCCGTCCGCCACGGTGGGCTCTCCTCCGAGGACATGATCGACCTGTCGATCCACGTCCGGTCCGACGTGATCCGGGTCGAGGTGGCAGAGGGCGGGCCGGGGTTCGACCCGGCGACCGCGCTCCAGCCGGACCGCGAGGCCGTCGGCGGGTGGGGGCTGATGCTGGTCTCCCGAGTCGCCTCGCGGTGGGGCGTGACCCGGGGAACGCCGAACGTGGCCTGGTTCGAGATCGACCTTCCCCGCTGAACCGAGCCCGTTCCCGGGGCGGTCCGCCGGAGACGGCCCGACCGTTTGCTCGTCTCGGCCATCGGGAAACACTCGAGCATGCCGCCCCGGCCTGCGCGTGCCCGGTCCGGCCCGCTCGCCCGCCTCGGGTTCCTCCTCCCATGGGCCGCCGGCGCCTGGGTGCTGTGGGTCCTCCTGGTGAGCACATCGAAGCGGGCGGAGCTGCTCACCGGCGCGATCGCTGCGGTGCTGACCGCGGCCGCCGTCGATGCGGTGCGGTCCCGGGAGCGGTTCGCGTTCCGCCCCCGGCTCCGCTGGCTCCGTCGCGGGCTCCTGATCCCGGTGCACGTCGTCACCGAGTCGTGGCTGGTCAGCGTCGCGCTCGTCCGCCACGCCACCGGCCGCCGCGTGCGTGGCGCGTTCGTCGCGGTTCCGTTCGAACACGGGGGGGACGACGACCCGGAGGCGTCGGCCCGGCGCGCACTCGTGACGCTCGGCCTCTCGCTCGCCCCGAACACCGTCGTCGTCGGGATCGACCCCGAGCGGAACGAGGCGCTCACCCACCAGCTCGTCCCCGATCCGTCCCGGCTCGACCGGGCGGTGCGCGGCCGGTGAACGCCTGGCTGTGGGCCGCCGCCGCCTGCCTGCTCGTCCTCGTTCCGTGCGTCCTGCGGACGGTCCGCGGGAGCACGTTCGACCGGCTGCTCGGGATGCAGCTCGCCGGGATCGTGGTGTCGCTCGCCCTGGTGATGCTCGGCGAGGGGTTCGAACGCTCGATCTACGTCGACCTCGCGCTGGTGTTCGGGGTGCTGTCGTTCGTGGGGTCGCTCGCGTTCGTCCGGTTCTGCGAACGATGGGTGTGACCGCTCGATGAGCTGGGTCGTCGGGATCCTGCTCGCGTCGGCCATCGCCGTGCAGCTGATCAGCGCGCTGGGGCAAGAAGCCGCCCTTGCCGTCGACGACCGCGCCGAAGGAGAACGCGGCTCGCAATGCGGCCATCCCCATGGTCCGATCGACGGGCTCGGCGCTCACGAGATCGGAGACGGGCAGGGCGCGCAGGCATTCGAG
>DATLUW010000011.1:0-2223 GCA_035577825.1 Actinomycetota bacterium
CGAATCTCAAGCCAGCGACCAGCCGTCGCAAGACGGTCCCCGACTTCAAGCTGTGACCGACGACGGGTTCGGGGCGGCGTTCGGCGCCGCCCTCGACCGCCAGCTGCGTACCCGGAACGTGAGGCGCCGGACGCTGGCCACGACGCTCGGCGTCAGCGAGGCGTACGTCAGCTACGTCGTCAACGGCAAGAGGCCGGTCTCGGCGAAGCTGGCCAATCGCATCGGAGCTGCCCTCGACCTGACCCAGGAGGAGACGGAGGAGCTCCACCGCGCGGCGGCCGTCGGCCGGGGATACAAAATAAAACCGTAGCTCGGCGCGTAGACAGAAAACGCCGCCCGGCGTCATCCGCTGGGCGGCGTTTTTCTGATCCAAATTACGTCTTAACGTCTTCGTAGCCTGTCCCTCCAGTCGCCGAGGAAGATCCCCTGGGCCTCGTCCAGCGGCATCGGGTCGACGTGGCGGCAGACGGCGTGGCACGTCTCGGCCTCGAGCCGGTCCTTCTCGCGGAAGTCATCCTGGGGCCACAGGTTCGGTGGGGCGTCGGCCCCGCCGAGGCAGAGCGGCACGCGGTGGTCGATCTCGCCGTAGAACGGCCGCGGGACGCCGTACTCGCGGAGGATCTCCCGCCTCACCTTCCACGTCGTCGCGCGGTGGCGGTGCGAGTACGATGATCCGTCGACGTAGCCGCAGACCTCGCGCACGTCGGTCGTCGCGACCGCGCCGGGGGTCAGGCTCTGGTCGGGGAAGTCGGTGCCGGCCGCCAGCAGCGTCAGGAGCGCGAGGGCGCCCCTGGCCCTCACGGGGCGGCCTTCCGCTGAGCGATGGCTTGGATGGCCGCCGCGACCGCCGCCTCGCTGTTGGCGACGAGCGCGGTGTTGGCGCACACCGCGCCGATCGTCAGGTTGGCCACCCCGCCCGCGCCGGGCACGGGGATGAACGAGGCTCCAATCTCGGCCAGCGGCGCCACGGCGCACTCGGCCTGGAGCCGGGCCAGATTCGACGGCGCCGAGACGCAGCCGGTCAGGGCAACCAGGGTGGCCGCGGCGAGTAACTTCTTCATTGCATCCATCCTCCAGAATATGAGCGAGCACGTCGCTAGAAAGGCCATCAGCACGACGGAGCCCCCAACCAGGAGGCGCCCCCTAGCGGACAGCCGGCGGGTTGTTTGCGGTTCCATTCGGCCCACTGACCGCGAGCGCGGCCGTCAGGGTGGCGTTCGTGTCGTCCTTCTTCTGGCTCCCCGCGCTCGAGCCAAAGAAAAAGCCCAGCGCGGTCGTGAAGCCCGCCCCCGCGATGGCGAACATCTGGGTCCGGAGCGTGTCGTTGTCCATGAAGCAGGACGCGGTCAGGGCTCCGGCGAAGATCAGCAGGACGAACGTCCCGAGGGTCGGCAGCATCCACCACGGCGCCCGCTCTATGATAGCCTGGGCGTAGGGTGGCGAGGGCGGGACGATGACCGGCGGCATCGGGGGGATCTCGGCGGGGGCGGTCATCTCGCGCCTCCCAGCCAGGAGCCGTACTTGTCTAGCGCCGCGGCCAGCGGCGCGCTCGGTCGTCCGTCGATCGGGCCGGCGTAGTACCCGGCGACCGTCATCACGGTCTGGAGGAGCCGGACGCTCGCGTCGAGGACGTCGGCGGTGCCGACCGGCACGGAGGGCTTGGCGGGCGAGACATCGGGCACCGCGGGAGCTGCCGGCACCGCGGGAGCTGCCGGCACCGCGGGAGCCGCGGGCGCTGCCCGGGCGGCCCGGGCCTTCGCGAGCATCGCGTAGACCACCGCCAGCGTCGTGCTCGCGTGGTTCGGTCCCACCCCGTCGTAGTGGGACTTTCCACCGTTGCCCGGGTCCGGCAGCGACGCCCACTCTAAGCTCAGCCCGTGGGCGAACTCCTCGTCGGTGATCGCGTCCTTGAACCAGCTTGAGTACCCGCGCCCCACCATGAGCTTCAGCCCCAGGTGGTCCTGGAGCTCGGGGGTGAACCTCACGTCGTCGCCCAGGCGCAGCGCCGCGAGCGACGCCTTCAGCGTCGCACGGATGATCTGGTAGCGCCCGATGGCGGTCGACGGCATCCCGGCGGCGAGCCGCGCGTCCATGAGCGCGTAGATGTCGGTGATCGTCTTCGCGCCCAGGTCGTCGCTCGCCCCGGCGTCGCCGATGACCGCGTTGTAGTTTCCGTCGCTCTCCCCGCTCGGGTTCCCCGGCACTCCCCCGGCGATGAAGTCC
>DATLUW010000012.1:0-3443 GCA_035577825.1 Actinomycetota bacterium
TGTAGATCACGATTCCGAACAAGGGCACGAGGACGATCAGCAGGATCCATCCGGCCTTCGCCCCGCCGTGGATGTCCTTCCGAAGCCAGATGTCGTGGAAGACCCGGATGAACATCCAGATCAGGATCACCACGAAGTAGAAGACGAGCATCGCGCCGAGCACGGAACCGAAGTTCCAGTTGTACACACCGATCATCCGGCCCTCCTCACGGCCTGCACGGCGGTGACGAGCTCCCGCGTCGAGCGACCGAGCAGCGCGACGTGCGCTCCCGGCCCGACGCCCCGCGATTCAGGACCGCGGCCACCGCACGAGCGTCGTCGTGCAGGCGCGACCACTCGACGCGGTCGACGCGGCCGTCGGCCACGAATGTGACGCCCCGGCCGCGTCCGGCTGCAGCTTCGAGCCGCCCAGGCAGGGTCACGTGGTTCGAGGGCGCGTTCAGCGCTGGCATCGCGGCGCGACAGGGTAACAATCCGCCGCGTGGCCCGCGTTCCCGTCAGGTGGGGATGGCCAGCACCGTGATCGAGGACCGGGGGAACGTCCGCGTGAACCCCGAGGCCGTCACGATCTGGTCGGGCTGGTGCACCAGCGCGAGGAGGTTCGCGGTGGAGTAGGTGTAGACGGACGCATGGCCGCTCGGGTCGGCGCCGGGCAGCGACACGGCGCTTCGCAGGTCCGAACCGGACTTGTTGATCACGACCAGCGTCAGGTCGCCGTCGGACGTCCGCCGCGCGGCGTACACGGCGAGCTTCCCCTGGTCCGCGCTGGAGGCCCCGACCGAGACGTCCCCGAACTTCGCTCCGTGCCCGTCGTAGTCGCGGAACGCCCGGAATGCGAACGCGGCCGGATCGGTCGCGGCCGGCGGCTCCCACATCGTGGCGAGCCCGACACCCTCGCGGCCGAAGATGCCGAGGACGTCCGCCTCGGCGAGCGCGCCGTTCAGCGAGTTCGTCGCGCCCCAGTTGTACTCGGTGATCGCGAGCTTGGTGCCCGGCAGGTTCTGCGCGACCCACTTCCGCATCCGCGGGACGAGCATCACCGGCCCGAGGCCGAGGTCCGACGTCCACGACTCGTCGTGGTAGTGGGGGTCCCACAGGGTTCGCGTCTGGCGGAGCCGGAGGGCCTGGGTGGCCTTCGAGCCGGCCGGCGACAGCGAGACGCCGTCGGCCTGCGGGTAGAAGTGCAGGTCGAGGTAGTCGAGCAGCCGCCTCCCGTGGGCCTGCTGGTATGCGCGCATCTGCTGCAGGTACCAGGGGACGATCGGCACGTTGCCGTGCGACCGGCGGTCGGGACCGTCGCTGCACCCGCCGGGGTCGGCCGCCGAGAAGAAGTACGCGCACCAGCCCCAGTCCGACGGCCCGAGCACCAGCGCATGCGGATCCGCCGCCTTCACGGCGGCCGCGTACGCGATCGACCGCGACGCCAGCTCCTGGTACGTGAGCGGCTTGGGGTGCACGTCGCGGTGCGTCGAGTTCCAGAGCGCCGGCTCGTTGTCGAGCTCGTAGAACCGTACGCCGCCGTGCGAGGCCGAACCGTGCTTCGCGACCAGGTGCCGCACCCACTGCCGGTCGAACTCCGGCGTGATGGCGATGCTCGTGTCCTTGGGATCGTTGCCGGTCACCTTGTGGCCGTTCGGACGGACGCCGTTCCCGCAGTTGGTGTCGAACGGATCCTTGTGCTGCTGCTGGCCGTACACGCTGACTTTGAACCCGCACGCGAACGGGTGCTGCCTCGGGCTGTCCTTGCTGACCCAGCCGAGCATCGGGAGCGTGAGGACCGTGTCGGCGCCGGCACCGGTTCGAGCGTCGACGAACGCGTCGGCCTGCGACGACGGGCGGACGTTCTCGAAGAACCAGTCCGACCCCAGGTTCCAGAATCCCGTGTGCCAGTTGTAGCGGCTGGTGGTGTTGCCGCCCCACCGGCTCACCGTGGCCCCGAGCGACTTCAGCAGCTGCGTCGAGCCGAAGTTGACGCCGTAGATGAGCGGGCTGATCGGCCGGCCGGTCTTCCCGGCGTCGATCACCAGATTGGGCCCCGGCTGCGGTTGCCGCCGGACCGGCGGAGCGGCGTGGCCCCGGTTTCCGATGACGCGGGGCGCGGTTCGGCCCGCCCCGGCGGCTTCGGGCGCCGCGAGCAGCGCCGAGACCACGCCGCAGGCCATGAGGATCCGGAGCCACCGCATCGCGGGCAACCGTACCGCGTCGGTACGGGCCGGCGACAGTCAGGCGCCCGCGAGCCCGGATTGGGGGGGATGCCACCCGGTCGGGATCAGTCAGCGTCGGGTTCGCCCGACTCGACGACCTCGGTCGGGGTGCCGTGCACGGCCGGGATGCTGCCGAGGCGGCCGGCCCGGAAGTCCTCGTAGGCCTGGATGACCTCGTCGCGGGTGTTCATGACGAACGGCCCCAGCCACGCGACCGGCTCGCGGATCGGGCGCCCGCCGAGCAGGAGCACCTCGAGGTTCGGGGAGCGCGACTCCTGCGTCGGCGCCGCGGCCACCGTGATCGCGTCGCCCGGCCCGAACACCGCCAGCTGGCCCGTCCGGATCGGGTGGCGGTCGAGCCCGACCGTCCCCACGCCGGACAGGACGTACGCCAGCGCGTTGTCGTCCGGGCGCCACGGGACGTCGATGCTCGCGCCCGGCGCGACCGTCGCGTGCACCATCGTCATCGGCGAGTAGGTGTCGCCGGGGCCGCGGTGGCCGGCGACCTCGCCGGCGATGATCCGCAGCAGCGCCCCACCGTCCGTCGACGCGACCAACCCGACCTCGCCGGCGCGGAGGTCCTGGTACCGGGGCGGCGCCCACTTCTCCGCGCGCGGCAGGTTCACCCACAGCTGGAGGCCGTGGAACAGGCCGCCGCTGGCGACGAGCGCCTCGGGGGGTTGTTCGATGTGGAGGATCCCGGCGCCGGCCGTCATCCACTGCGTGTCGCCGTTGGTGATCACGCCCCCGCCGCCGTTCGAGTCCTGGTGCTCGAACGTGCCGTCGATCATGTACGTCACCGTCTCGAACCCCCGGTGGGGGTGCCAGGGCGTGCCCTTCGGCTCGCCCGGCGCGTACTCGACCTCGCCCATCTGGTCCAGATGGACGAACGGGTCGAGCTCGGCGAGGTCGACGCCCATGAACGCGCGCCGAACCGGGAAGCCCTCGCCCTCGAATCCGCCCGGCGCGGTCGTGACGCTCCGGACTCGCCGCGCGCGGAGCGCCGGGTCGAGCGCCGGCAGACGCTCCAGGGTGGTGATGTCCTCGACGGTGATGGCCGGCATCTTCGTGTTCCTCCTCCGCACGATACGAACCGCGGCGGCCCCGCTTCGCATTCCCGACGAGATCTGATGTGGAACGGCTTGTCAACGTGACCGTTCAGACGAAGGGTCTGTCGGGTCGGAGGGTCTCGTCCGTGAGTTGGGTCGACGGGCACCAGAGCGGCGTGGATCGAGGAGC
>DATLUW010000013.1:0-5174 GCA_035577825.1 Actinomycetota bacterium
CGATCCCCAACGCGACGAGCGTCGCGGCCGAGACGGCGAACACCCAGGCGAGGACCGTGCGCCCGCCCAGCCGGTCGCAGGCCCTGCCCATGAACGGTGCGGCCGCTGCCCCCGAGAGACCGAACGCCGTCAGCAGCAGGCCGAGGCCGGTACGGGTCAGACCGAGGTCCTCGAGCAGGTACTTCGACAGCACCGCCAGACAGGCCTGAACGAAGGTGGCCGCGACGAGTCCGACCGTCAGGACGGCGGTCAGCTGGATCGGCGGGCTCGCCCGCTCATGGCCGTTCCCTCCGAGGTTCACGCCTCGGGGCGGCGGCGAAAATCGACCACCCGAACCATGCCGGACTCCGGGAGCCGTCCGAGCTCGCGGTAGACGGCCTCGGCCTCCGCGAGCGAAGCGGTGTCGACGATGCGGCGGACGTCGCTCGCGACCTGGTCCAGTACGGTCCGGGGATCGAGCGCCCACACGGGGATGGCGGCGGGGCCGATGCGGGCGACCTGCCCCCACGGCCCGCCGGTGTGGACGCGATGCAGCCCGAACTCGCCGCGCACGGCCTTCACCACCAGGTTCCCGACCGGGTCGTACGCCTTCGCCTGGAGCGCCTCGAGCTCGCCGACGGCGGGCGCATCCGGGACGAACGCGCCCCGGAGCCCCCCCGCGCGAACCACCAGTCCGAAGTTGGTGGTGAGCTCCTCGACCTCCATCTCCGCGTCCACGCCGAATCCGGCCAGACAGAAGAACGACGGCACCCGTTGCGCCAGCAGGCCGGCGAACGTGAGGTGGTCGGCCAGCACGGTCATCGCGGGGCGGACCTCCCGCCCCGTGGACAGGCAGTCCGACCCGACGTCGATGGCGATCACAAGATCGGCGCTCGCGTGCTCCACGAGCGCCGAGAGGCCGGCGGCCGTACCCCTGGCGCCGCCGAGGAGCGAGAGCACGAACGCCTCGCCGCCCGCCCACTCCGCCAGCACGGCCTCGTGGGGCCGCCGGCCATGGGACGCGGCATCGGGCCCCACCAGGACCGCGTGCTCGCCGACCGACCGGGCGCCGTCGAGCTCCCGTGGATCGTAGAGGTCCGGTCCGATCACCTCGACGAGCTCGCCCCGCTCGACACCGGCGTCGAGCCACCACTGACAGGCGATCCCACCGACCAGCGTCCGCCCGACCCCCATCGTCCGGAGCCAGGAGGCCACGAGCACCGTGACGAGGCAGTCGCCGCCGCCGCCGTTGCCGACGATCACGGCGGACGTCGCGCGGCGGGCCGCCGACTCGAGCGTGACATCAGTCACGGCTCGCCTCCCTGACACCTTCGTCGGCCTGGGCAGTGGATGGGTCCCGGCTCCCGTCCCCGCCGTCGATCGCCTGGAACACGGCCGCATCGTAGATATGGGCCTCGAGCGCCGCGAGCGCGCCGTCGAGGTCGCGGCGTCCGATGGCTTCGAGCAGGGGGATGTGCGAGGCCGCCCGGCCTGCCATCGAGGGGTAGGAGTTGCTCACCTCGGCGACCGCCAGCTCGATCTGGTCGCGCAGGCCGGCCCACACCGCGAGCAGGCGGCGCTGTCCGGAGAGCGCCACCACCGTCTCGTGGAACTCCCGGTCGAGAGCGACCGTCCGCGCGCGGTCACCACGGCGGACGGCACGCCGCATCTGCTCGAGGACCTCGCCGAGGCGGTCCACGCTCTCGGGGTTGTGGATCGCACCCCGGACGGCCACGCCCTCGAGCGCGAGGCGAATCGCCGCCAGCTCGCGGAGATCGTCCTCGGTGAAGCTCGCGACTCGGTACCCCTTGTTCGCCTCGTGAACGACGAGGCCGCTCTGTTCGAGCCGTCGGAGCGCCTCGCGGACGGGCCCCCGGCTGATTCCCATCTCCCGCGCGACCGCGGCCTCGAACAGCGGAGCGCCGGGCGCGATGTCGCCGCGGAGGATCGCCTCGTGCAGCGCTCGATGGGCCTCCTCGACCAGGCTCGAAGACTGGAGGCTAGGAAACGTCGGCATGGTCCACCCACACGGCCTTGACCGTTGTGTGCTCGGAGATCCCGATCGAACCGTGGTCGCCCTTGGGCTCGACCTCGCGGTCGCCGATGAGGAGCGTGGCGGTCACGTGGGGACCTCACGGTGGGGGAGGTGCACCGACTTCCACGTCACGAATGCCTCCAGGCCCTCCGGCCCGAGCTCCCGGCCGAAGCCCGAGAGTCCGACCCCGCCGAACGGCAGCTCGAGCTCGATCGCCCCCCACTCGTCGATCCAGACCGTGCCGGCCCGCAGGCCCCGGGCGAGCGCGACCGCGGTGTCGAGGTCCCCGCCCGAGATCACGCCGGCCGCGAGCCCGTACCGCGTGTCGTTCGCGATGCGGAGGGCGGCGTCGACGCTCGGCGCCTGCAGCACCGCCGTGACGGGTCCGAACACCTCCTCCCGAACCACCGGCTGCGACGGGTCGGCGCCCATCACCACCGAGGGTGCGAGGAACTCGGGACCGGGTTCGTCGCGGGAGCCCAGGAGCGTCGCTCCGGCGCCGGCTGCCTCGTCGACGAACCCCCGGACGCGCGCGGCGTGGCGCCGGCTGATCGCGGGGCCGAGCGTCGTGTCAAGGGCGTCCGGCGGGCCCATCACAAGCCGGCCGAGCTCCGCGGCGAGGGCCTCGCCCACCGCGTCGGCGCGGCGCCCGTCGCCCACGGCCACCACGCGGCTCGGACACGTGCAGGCCTGGCCCGTCCGGAACCCCACCGCCGGAGCAACGATGCGGGCCGCCTCCGCCGGGTCGGCGCCCGGGAGCACGACGATCGCGCTCTTGCCGCCGAGCTCCATCAGGGTCGGCGTGAGGTGCTCGGCGGCCGCCCGGACGACGGCGCGTCCCGTCGCGACGCCGCCGGTCAGGCTGACCAGGCCGACGCCCGGATGGGACGAGAGCGCCGCTCCCACCTCGCCGTCGCCCGCCAGCACGGCCGTGAGGCCCTCGGGCACCCCGGCCTCGTGCAGCACCTCGTCGAGCAGGAAGCTCGACACCGGCGTGAGCTCGGACGGCTTCATGACGACGCCGCACCCGGCCCCAAGAGCGGGCGCGACCTTCCAGATCAGCTCGGAGAGCGGGAAGTTCCACGGACCGAGGGCTGCCACCACCGGGACCGGTTCGGGCAGCACGAGCCCGAGCTTCCCGGCGCCCAGGTCGACCGTCCGGCCGGAGAGCGTCCGGGCGAGCCCGGCCGAGAACTCCAGCAGCTCGACGCACCAGAGCGCGTGCTGGCGGGCGAGTCCGATGAGCATGCCGGACTCGAGGCATTCCCAGGCGGCGAGCTCGTCGCGCCGGTCGTGGAGCAGCCGCGCCGCGCGGGACAGCACCTCGCTTCGGCCCTTCGGACGAAGGGCGGCCCAGGGGACCTGCGCGGCCGCGACGGTCCGGACGGCGTCGTCGACGTCCGCCGGGCCCGCGAACCGGAACACCCCGACCGGCCGCTCCGGCCTCCCGGGCATGGTTCGTTCGATGAAGCGGTCGCCGGTGGGGGAGCGCTCCCCGCCGCCGATGCGGACGCCCCATTCGCGGACGGGGAGCTCGGCGAAGGCCGTCACGGCGTCTGCGCCTCCCGCGGTTCCCCGTCGTCGAGCACGCCACGCAGGCGCTCCCGGTTGCGCTCCTGGGCCTCAACGAACGGGTGCCGCATGAACTCGGCCTCGAGCTGCTGCATCCGCTCGTATCCGCCGAGGCGCTCGTTCCGCCACAGCTCCGCGAAGGTGCCGTCCTTGAGCTCCCGGACGATCCGTTCGAGCCGCTGGTCCGCAGCGCCCTGCTGCAGCTCGTCCGCGCGGTACAGCTGCCCGAAGTGGCTGGTGGGGCTGTGCACGGCGAGGCTCTCGATCAGACCGTGGCGCAACTGGGCCCGGATCACCTCGACCAGCTCGCCGGACCCGAGCAGCTCGAGCTCCACGACGTCCGGGTCGTAGCCCGCCGCCACCAGGGTCTCGAAGCTCCGGAACAGCCCGATGATCGCGCCGCTCCCTCCGACCTGTTCGCCGAACAGGTCGGTGATCGCCTCCTCCTCGAACGTCGTCTGCCATGCCCCGGCCCGGAGGCTCCCGATGCCCTTCGCCACGGCCAGGGTGATCGCCCACGCGTCGCCCGTGGCGTCGCGGTGCACCCCCACGAGCGAGGGGAATCCCCGCCCGGCGAGGAACAGCTCGCGCACGCCCGGGCCGACCATCTTCGGCGCGACCAGGCACACGTCCCGTCCCTCAGGCACCTCCACCTCACCGAAGTGCACCGAGTAGCCGTGGGCGAACACCACCGTGGCGGCCGGCCGCAGGGCGTCGAAGATCTCGCCCGGCAGGACCTCGTGGTGGACCTCGTCGGGGAGGAGGACCATCACCACGTCCCCCTCCGACGCGGCCTCGGGGAGCGAACGTGGCTCGAACCGATCGGCCTCCATTCGTTCGCGGAACGCGTCCGATCGGTTGCCGACCACGACGCGGACGCCCGAATCCCGGAGGTTCAGCGCCTGGCTGCGGCCCTGGTTGCCGTATCCCAGCAGTGCGACGGTCCGCCCATCGAGGACGGCGAGGTCGCCGTCCGCCTCTCCGTAGACCCGTGCCATCAGGACCTCCCCGATGCGCCTGCCCTCGTGAGCGGGGCGCGCCTCCCCGGTAGGTTGTCGACTGTCGACAATCTAGCGCGACGCGGCCGATCAGCCAAGACTCGGCCGGTCACGCGCGTTCTCCCGCGGCCGCCCGCTCCAGCACCCGGGCCGCCGATTCGTTCGCCCGCGACCGGAGCTCGCCGGCGTCGAGCTCCACGAGTGACCCGCCCCGCACGAGCACCCGGCCGTCGACCACGACCGCGTCGACGTCGGTCGCCCGGTGCTCGTAGACCAGCTGGGCGTATGGATCGACGCCGACTTGCGGCTGAACCTGCAGCCCGTCCCGCCGCACGGCGACGAGGTCCGCGCGCTTGCCGGGTTCGATCGAGCCGAGCTCGTCCTGCATCCCGATCGATCGCGCCCCGCCGAGCGTCGCCATCTCGAACACCCGTTCCGCCGGCATGGCCCGGGGCCCCCGCCGGGGCTTGTGGATGAGGGAGGCCATTCGCATCTCCTGGAACATGTCGAGGGTGTTGTTGCAGGGGGCGCCGTCGGCGCCGAGCCCGACGGTGACGCCTCCGTCCAGCAGTTCCGGGACCGGGGCGAAC
>DATLUW010000014.1:0-3661 GCA_035577825.1 Actinomycetota bacterium
CCTCGGGGTGGACCTTCTCGAGCAGCGCGCTCTGGCGCTTCTCCTTCTTCGACACGATCTTCGCGCCGAACCCCATCGACTTCTCGGTCATCCGGCGCGCGATGATCTCCTCGAGGCCGACGAACGCCCCGCCGCAGATGAACAGGATGTTCGTCGTGTCGATCTGGATGAACTCCTGGTGCGGGTGCTTGCGCCCGCCCTGGGGCGGCACGCTGGCAACGGTGCCCTCGAGGATCTTGAGGAGCGCCTGCTGCACTCCCTCGCCCGACACGTCGCGCGTGATCGAGGGGTTGTCGGCCTTGCGCGCGATCTTGTCGACCTCGTCGATGTAGATGATCCCGGTCTCGGCCTTCTTCACGTCGAAGTCGGCCGCCTGGATCAGCTTGAGCAGGATGTTCTCGACGTCCTCGCCGACGTAGCCGGCCTCGGTCAGCGCCGTGGCGTCCGCGATGGCGAACGGCACGTTCAGCATCTTGGCGAGCGTCTGCGCAAGGAGCGTCTTGCCGCAGCCGGTCGGGCCGAGGATGAGGATGTTCGACTTCTGGAGCTCGACCTCGTCGTTCTTCTGGCCGACCTGGATGCGCTTGTAGTGGTTGTAGACCGCGACGGCCATGACCTTCTTCGCGTTGTCCTGGCCGATCACGTAGTCGTCGAGGAACGAGTAGATCTCGCGGGGCTTGGGCAGCTCCTCGAGCTTGAGCTCGGAGGTCTCGGAGAGCTCCTCCTCGATGATCTCGTTGCAGAGGTCGATGCACTCGTCGCAGATGTACACGCCGGGTCCGGCGATGAGCTTCTTCACCTGCTTCTGCGATTTCCCGCAGAACGAGCACTTCAGCAGATCCGAATCCCCGAACTTCGCCATCTCTCCCGGCTCCCGCCCGCTCCTCCCGGCTACGTTCGCACTCCTGCGGTCCTCGGGCCAGGGACCGCGGTGAGTCCGCTTGGAATCCTATGAGCCTCCGGCGGCCGCCGCAGCGAGTTCCGGCTTGACTTTTCGGCTCGAGAAGACCTCGTCGATGACGCCGTACTCCTTGGCCTGCTCGGCGGTCATGATGAAGTCGCGGTCCGTGTCGTGGCTGATCTTCTCGATCGTCTGGCCCGTGTGCTCCGCGAGGATCTCGTCGAGCAGCTTGCGGTACCGGAGGATCTCCTTCGCCTGGATCTCGATGTCGACCGCCTGCCCGGACGCGCCGCCGTGGGGCTGGTGGATGAGCACCCGGGAGTGCGGGAGCGCGAAGCGCTTGCCCCTGGTCCCGGCCGCCAGCAGCACCGCCGCCGCCGAGGCCGCCTGGCCCATGACGATGGTCGAGACGTCGCAGCGGACGTACTTCATGGTGTCGTACACCGCGAACAGCGACGTGATGTCGCCGCCCGGCGAGTTGATGTACAGGTTGATGTCCTTGTCCGGGTCCTCGGATTCGAGGAACAGGAGCTGGGCCATGATCAGGTTGCCGACCTGGTCGTCGATCGGCGTCCCGAGGAACACGATCCGCTCCTTGAGGAGTCGGCTGTAGATGTCGAACGACCGCTCACCGCGGTTGGTCTGTTCGACGACGACGGGAACCAGATAGTCCTTCATTCCTTCGCTCCATGGTCGCTTGAGGTGGGATCGGTGGGTTCCTCGGTCCCTTCCGGTTCTTCTTCGGCGGGCGCCTCCGAGGCGGTCCCCTCGGCCGTCTCGACCAGCAGGTCGAGGGCCTTCGTGCGGATGATATCACCGGCCAGTGCCGTGACCTGGCCGGAACGTTCGATGGACTTCGCCACCTCCTTGGGCTCCCGTCCGAGCGCCTGCGCGAGGTCCGCGACGGCCCGGGCGATCTCCTCGGGGGTGACGGTGATGCCCTCCTGGCGGGCCACGGCCTCGAGCACCAGGTCGGACTTGATGGCGCGGACGGCGTGCGCACGGGCGTCGGAACGGAACCGCAGCTCGTCCCAGCCCTGCGCCTCGAGCACCTGGTCGAGCGTGAGCCCGGCGCGCTCCGCGCGCCGGGTGGCCTCCTCGACGCGGTGCTCGGTCTCGTGGTCGACCAGCCGGTCGGGCAGGTCGACGTCGACGCTGTCGACGAGGGCGGTCAGCACGCGGTCGCGGAACACCCCACGTGCCTCCGCCGCCTTCGCGTCGGCGAGCTTCTCGCGGAGGTCCGCCCGGAGCTCCTCGAGCGTGTCGAACTCGCTCGCCATCTTCGCGAACTCGTCGTCGGCCGCCGGGAGGCGCTTGGCCTTGACCTCCTTCACGAGGACCTGGAACGTGACCTCGTCGCCGGCGCGCTCGCCGAAGCGCTCCGGGAGCTTCGCGTTGAACTTCAGGATCTGGCCGGCGGAGGAGTTCACCAGCTCCTCATCGAGCTCCTCGACGATCGAATCGGACCCGACCTCGTACAGGTGGTCGGTGATCGTGAGCTCGGGGAGCTCCGCGCCGTGGACGCTCGCCCGGATGTCGGCCGTGACGTAGTCGCCGCGGTGGGCGGGGTGCCCGACGGTCTCCACCTCGCTGAACCGGTCCCGGAGCCGGTCGACGAACTGGTCGACGTCCTCGTCGGTCACGGCCGGGTCGACGGGTTCGACCGCCATGACCGTCTCGCGCCAGCCGTCGAGCTCGAGCCGCGGGCGGACCTCGACCGTCGCCGTGAACACGAGCGGTTCGCCCTCGTCGGTCTTCTCGAGGTCGATCTCGGGGTCCGCGATCGGGGCGAGCTCGTGCTCCCGAACCGCCTTGGAGTAGTACTGGGGGATCGCGTCCTCGATGAACTCGGCCATCACCGCGTCGCGCCCGATCTGCGCGTCGA
Source organism: Actinomycetota bacterium (assembly GCA_035577825.1). Classification (GTDB taxonomy): domain Bacteria; phylum Actinomycetota; class UBA4738; order UBA4738; family JACQTL01; genus DATBHM01. The sequence continues at coordinate 2,787 of DATLUW010000014.1, forward strand.
TGATCCGGCGGGGGACGTGGCCCTTGCGGAATCCGGGGATCCTGATCTGCTGCGAGATCCGCCGGTACGCCCGGTCGAGGTCTCGCGCGAACTCCTCGGGCGGGACCTCGACGGTGACGACGACGGTGTGGCGGCCGGATTCGGCGACGGTGGATTCCATCGGACAGCGAGCGTAATCGAAAACCGCTGGTACTCCCCCGGTTGCTACCCTCGGGCCTTCGATGTACGAACCGGAGCTCGCCTTCGCGCTGTCGCTCGCCGACCGGGCCGCCGAGATCGCCATGGGGTTCTACGAGAGCGGGTTCGACGTGCACGTGAAGCCCGACTCGACGCCGGTGACCGAGGCCGACCTCGCGGTCGAGGCCATGGTCCGGTCGCGGCTCGCCGAGGAGTTCCCCGCGGACGCGGTCGTCGGCGAGGAACACGGCGCGGCGGGCTCCGGGTCGCGGACGTGGGTGATCGACCCGATCGACGGCACGAAGAACTTCGCGGCCGGCATCCAGATCTGGGCGACGCTGCTGGCTTTGGTCGTGGACGGGGAGCCGGTGGTCGGGGTGGTCGGCGCGCCCGCGATCGGCGAGCGGTACGCGGCCGCGGCTGGAGCCGGGGCGACGCTGAACGGCGAGCCGATCCACGTGTCGGACCGTTCGAGCGTGGCGGATTCGCTCGTGTGCCACGCGTCGATCGGCGACTGGCCGGGCGGGCCGAACGCCGCCGGGTTCGACGCGCTGACGCGGGGGGCGGCGAGGACGCGCGGGTACGGCGACTTCTGGGGGCACGTGCTGGTCGCGCGCGGCGCGGCCGAGGTGATGATCGAGGCCGAGCTCCGGGTCTGGGACTGGGCGGCGCTGGTCCCGGTGGTTCGCGAGGCGGGA
>DATLUW010000015.1:0-6788 GCA_035577825.1 Actinomycetota bacterium
CATCGGGTGGGTCCTGTTCCAGAGCGTGAACTCCCCGGCGACCCCGGTCGGCTACTCGCAGTTCGTCGGTTACATCGAGAAGGGCCCGGACTTCCTGACGGACGTGGTCGTGACCGACACGTCGGTGTCCGGGATCATCCACTCGGGCGGCACCGAGCAGCGCGTGACGGCCAGCCGGCTCGACACCGACACCTCCACGATCCGCCTGCTGCTCGCCAACCACATCAAGTTCGAACAGAAGCCGCCCTCCGGCTGGGTCGGGTTCGTCACGCAGCTCGTGCTCATGTTGATCCTGTTCGGGGCGATCTACTTCTTCCTGTTCCGCCGGATGGGCGCCGCGGGCGCCGGCGCGCTGAACCTCGGGAAGAACAAGGTGCGGATCTACGACCGCAAGGAGATGAAGACCACGTTCTCCGACGTGGCCGGCGTGGACGAACCGGTCGAGGAGCTCCGCGAGGTCGTCGACTTCCTGAAGAACCCCAAGAAGTACCAGCGGCTCGGCGGCCGGCTGCCGAAGGGCGTGCTGCTGCTCGGGCCCCCCGGGTGCGGCAAGACGCTGCTGGCCCGCGCGGTGGCCGGCGAGGCCAACGTGCCGTTCTTCTTCATGTCGGGCTCGGAGTTCGTCGAGATGTTCGTCGGCCTCGGCGCGGCGCGAGTCCGGGAGCTGTTCCAGCAGGCCAAGGAGAAGGCGCCGGCGCTGGTGTTCCTCGACGAGATCGACACCATCGGCAAGGGCCGCATGGGCGGGATCGGCGGCTCGATGGGCTCCCACGACGAGCGCGAGCAGACGCTGAACCAGCTGCTGGTCGAGATGGACGGGTTCGACTCCTCCCGCGGCGTGATCATCATGGCGGCGACGAACCGCCACGACGTGCTCGACCCGGCGCTCATCCGGCCGGGCCGGTTCGACCGCCAGGTCGTCGTGGACCGGCCGGACCTCCGGGGGCGCATCGAGATCCTCAAGGTGCACGCGCGCGGCGTTGCGCTGTGCCCGAACGTGGACATGCAGGTCATCGCGTCGCGGACGCCGGGGTTCACGGGCGCCGACCTCGCGAACGTGGTCAACGAGGCCGCGCTGCTCGCCGCCCGCCGCGAGAAGAACTGCGTCGAGATGGTCGAGCTCGAAGAAGCCATCGACCGCGTGGTGGCCGGGCTCGAGCGCAAGAGCCGCGTGATCGGCGAACGCGAGCGCGAGATCGTCGCCGTGCACGAGATGGGCCACGCGCTGGTCGCGTTGAGCGTTCCGACCGCCGACCCTGTGCACCGGGTGTCGATCATCCCCCGCGGCGCGGCGGCGCTCGGCATGACGATGCAGCGGCCGCTCGAGGACCGCTACCTGCTCACCGAACCCGAGCTCGCCGACCGCCTGGCGATCCTGCTGGGGGGCCGCACGGCCGAGGAGATCGCGTTCAAGCAGATCTCGACGGGCGCCGCCGACGACCTCAAGCGGGCCACCGACATCGCCAAGGCCATGGTCGTCGAGTACGGCATGAGCGAGACGATCGGGCCGCTCGCGTACGGCAACGACGGGCGCAGCGAGCTGATGTTCGGCCAGGGGCCGCAGTACTCCGGGACGATGGCCGACGCCATCGACAAGGAGGTCACCAAGCTTGTGACTGAGGCCCATCGCCGGGCCACCGAGATCCTCGAGGAGCGCCGCGAGCTGCTCGACCGCCTGTCGAAGCTCCTCATGGCCCAGGAGGTCATCGAGGGCATCGATCTCGAGGGGTACCTCACCGGGACCCGGCCCATCCCCGATCCCAGCAGCGTCTCCCCCAACGGCCACGCGGTCACCGAGGTCACCGGGCCGGCCATCACCGCGTCGCCGCCCGAATAGCCCGCCCCGCTCGCTCGGCGTTCGTTCGCTCCCCGTGTTCAGCCCTCGGCGCGCCGCGTGACGCAGAGGTCGAACCGGTCGCGGTAGCGGTCGAGGAACCGGTAGAAGTTCCGCTTCGACAGCCGATCCCGCTCGGCCTCCGGCGTCGAGGTCCACATGCGGTGCTCGTGCCGCCGCACGGGAACGTCCACGACGACCGCGCGCAGGCCGAGGTCCCGGATCCGGAACGACAGCTCGATGTCGGCCACGCGGTAGAAGCGGAACCCCGGGTCGAACCCGCCGGCCCGGTCGAGGGTCTCCCGGCGGAACGCCATGCAGTAGCCCTCGATCGCGTCGACCTCTGGGCCGTCCGACGCGCGGAATTCCCGGAGGTCGTCGGTCACGATGCCGAACGGACCGGCCACCCCGACGGCCGGGTCCGCCAGGGCGTCCGCGAGCGGCGTGAGGACGTCACCTTCGGGTTCGATCGAGCCGTCAACGGCGACGACCACCGGTGCCTCGGTCGCCGCGAGGCCGGCCGCCCGGGCAGCGCCCCACCCGGCGGTGGGATCGATGGTGACGGCCGTGGCGGACGGCGGCCACAGCGGGTCGGCTCCGCCGACCGCGTCGACGACCACGTGCTCGACGTCCATGCCGGGGTGATGTCGGTCGAAGGCAGCGATCCCCCGCGCCACATCCTCCGGCCAGCCTTCCACGACCCACTGCACGGAGATCGCGGCGGCGGCGGGCAGCGGCCGCAGCTCGAACCCCCCAGGCGCGTCGACGACCTCGAACCCGAGCTCCCGGATGCGGTCGCGGAGCGCGTCGGCCGCGGCGAAGTCCCGCGCGGTGCGGCGCTCGGCCCGTTCCTCCGCGAGGCGGCGGGCCTCGGCCTCGGTGCCCGGGTCAGCCACCGGCGTGGCGCCGCACGAAATCCAGCACAGCGGCATCGGCCTCCGCGGCCCGCTCGGAGTGATAGAGGTGCCCCGCGCCGTCGAGCAGCACGAGCTCGGCGCCGGGGATGCGTTCGGCCAGGATGGGGGCGTTCGCCGGGCTCACCATGCGGTCCTCGGTCCCGTGGAGCACCAGCACCGGCACTGCCAGTTCCGGGAGCCGATCGAACGCGTCGAACGACTGCATGGCCTCCCACTGGCGGCGGCGGGCGTGCGGCGCCTGGGGCTGCTGCGACCCGACCGCGAGGTCCTCGGCGACGTGCTCGGGGTTCGCCTCGGGGAACCCCGTCGCGTAGAGCGCCTCCCATGGCCGGTCCTTCGGCACCTTCGACCCGACGGGACTCGCGTGAACGACGCCCGGATGCGTCGCCGCCAGGATCAGGGATCGCACCCGGTCGGGGTGCGTGAGCGCGAGCTCCATGGCGATCATGCCGCCGAACGACTGCCCGTACACGTGCGCCGCGTCCACCCCCACGAGGCGCAGGACGGCGACCGCGTCCTCGACGAACGTCCCCATCGTGAGGGCATCGTCCGGCGCGTCCGAGCGACCGTTCCCCCGGAGGTCGAACGCCACCACGAGCAGCTCCTCGGCGAGGGTCGGGATGTTTCGGCGCCGGCCGGGGATGTCCCCGCCGAGCCCCTCGAGCAGCAGCAACGGCTCGCCGTCCGCGGGGCCGTGCGTCTCGTAGTACAGCGTGCAGCCGTCGGGCCGGGTCAGGTCCGGCACCTGGTCACCGTTCCCGGGCGGGCTCGGCGGACCCGGCGGCGCCGTCGACGCGCGAGTACGAGCCCCGGTGGAACACCAGCGGGGGCTCGTCGGCCTGTTCGGCCCGGAGCACGTGGGCGAGGAAGACGGTGTGGTCGCCGCCGTCGAACGCGGCCTCCACCCGGGCCTCGACCCACGCCGACGCGCCGTCGAGCAGCGGCAGCCCGTCGGCGCTCAGCCGGTGACCGACGCCGTCGAACTTGTCGTCGCGCTTCTGGGCGAACCGGACGGCCAGGTCGGACTGCCCGAGGGCGAGGACGCTCACCGAGAACTCGCCCGCCGCCTCGATGCAGCCGTGGGTGTTCGACGAGCGGTCGACGCAGACGAGCACCATCGGGGGCTCGAGCGACACCGACGTGAACGCGTTGACCGTGAGGCCGCAGACCCCGCTCGGCAGGTGCCGGGTGCCCACGATGGTCACGCCGGTCGGATACCGGGACAGGACCTGACGCAGGTGCAGCGGATCGACGCCCATTCGACGCATCTGAGTGTACGGACGGCGGGTCGAATCCCGGGCGGCCGGCGGCCGGCGGCCACAGCCGACGGCTATCGGCCGGCCGGCGCGAACGTCTCCAGCAGCAGCCCGTAGGTCGAACGCAGCCGATCGGGGTCCGGGCCGACCCACGCGCTGCCCAGGATCACCCGGTCCACGACGCCCTCGAACCGGGCAAGCTGCTCCCGGGCCTCGTCCGGGGTGCCGGCGACGGCCAGGTGGTCCACGAGCGGCAACGCGATCTCCGACATCGCCGCCAGGTCGCCCTTCGCGTACGCCTTGCGCAGGGTGCCGACCAGGTCGCCGAACCCGTGCATCTCGAGCACCGGCGCGTAGGTCCGGGTCGTGGCGTAGAACCCCAGCTGGGTGGCGGCCTCCCGCCGGGCCAGGTCGCCGTCGGGGTCGACCTGCACCACGAGGTTCGTCGTGAGGCTGACCTCCGACGGGTCGCGGCCCGCCCCCGCCGCTCCGCGTTCGATCGCGGGCCGCAGCACCTCTGCGATCCATCGGGCGCTGGTCATCGGATGGCCGGAGATCCCGTCGGCCACCCGGCCGGCCGCCTCGGCCATCCCCGGGTTCACCGCGGCCAGGTAGATCGGGATGCGGCCCGGCGCCGGAGCGGCCCCCGGGAACGGCGCCATGGTGATCGAGTAGAACCGCCCGCGATGCTCGGGCGGCACGCCGCCGAACGCGCCGAGCACGGCCCGGACGGCCTCCACGTACTCGGCCATCTTCGGCGCGGGATGCTCGAACGCCACGCCGAACCGCTGTTCGTTCACCCGCTTGACCTGCGGCCCCAACCCGAGCATGAACCGCCCATCCGATAGCTCAGCGAGGTCCCGGGCGGTCATCGCCGTGATCGCGGGGCTCCGCGGGAACGCCAGCGCGACGGCCGTCCCCACGGTGATCGTCGAGGTGGCCTGGCAGGCCAGCGCGGCCTGCACGAACGCCGATCGGGCCGTCTCGGCCACCCATACGCTCTCGAACCCGGCCTCCTCCGCCCGACGGGCCAGCGCGGGGAGCGCGGACAGCTCGCCCCCGATCACGATCCCGAGGTCCATGGTGGCGGCAGGCTACCCGCGCTCCGGAACCTTCACACGCCGAGGTGACAGCAACCCCCGGGAGGGGTAGGAATGATCGGATGCTCACCCGGGATCTGGCCCTCGCGGGCCGCTACCGGATCGATCGCGAGATCGGCCGCGGCGGGATGGCGCACGTGTACCGCGGCACCGACGAGGTGCTCGGACGCACGGTCGCGGTCAAGGTGCTGAACCCCGAGTACGCGTCCGATCCCACGTTCGTCGAACGGTTCCGCCGGGAGGCCCGCGCCGCGGCGGGCCTCAACCATCCGAACGTCGTGGCCGTGTTCGACACGGGCTCGGACGGCGACCTGCACTTCATCGTCATGGAGTTCGTGGAGGGCAGCACGCTCGCGGAGCTGCTGGCCGCGGAGGGCCCGCTCGATCCCGGACGCGCGGCGGGGATCGCCGCCAGCATCGCCGACGCGCTGTCGTTCGCCCACGCGAACGGGCTCGTCCACCGGGACGTGAAGCCTGCGAACGTGATGATCACGCCGGACGGCCACGTCAAGGTGATGGACTTCGGCATCGCCCGGCTCGCGACGTCGCACACCATCACGCAGACCTCGACGGTGTTCGGCACGGCCGCCTACCTCGCGCCCGAGCAGGCCCAGGGCGAACGCGTGGACGGACGGGCCGACGTCTACGCGCTGGGCGTCGTGCTCTACGAGATGCTCACGGGGCGGGTGCCGTTCGTGGCCGAGACGCCCCTCGCCGTGGCGTCGAAGCACGTGTTCGAACGTCCCGAACCCCCGTCCGCCGTTCGTCCCGGCCTCCCGGAGGCGGTCGAGTCGGTGGCGATGCGGGCGCTCGAGAAGGACCCCGCCGAGCGGTATCCGGACGCCGCGGGGATGGCGGCGGCGCTGCGGTCGGCGGCTTCGGGGATCGACGCCACGGTGCCGCTCGGCGCGCCGGCAGCGACGGCGCCCATGGGCGGCAGCACCGAGGTGCTGCCGCCGGTCCGGCGCGGGAGCCACGCCGCTCCGCGGCGCCGCCCGCGCTGGCTCCTCCCCCTCGTGGCCGCCCTGGTCGTCCTGCTCGCGGCGGCCGTCGTTGCCGCGGCATTCGGCGGCGGGAAGCCCGCCCGCCTCGCCCACAAGCCGGGACCGACGAAGCCCCCCGTCCACGCCAGCCACCGGCCGACGGCGCAGCCCTCCGCGCTGTTCCCGACGAGCCCGCCCGCGACGAGCGCCCCGCCCACCTCCACCCCGCCGACCACCGCGCCCACCACGCCGGGCGTCGCGGATGCCCTCGCCGCTGCGCAGTCGGCCGTCCAGGACGCGCTCTCGTCCGGCGGGATCGACGACCACGCGGCGAACGACCTCCAGCACGCCCTGGACGAGGCGCAGAAGCGGTACGACGACGGCCGCGTCGACGATGCGCTCGGCCAGCTCTCCGAGGCGAAGGACAAGCTGGCCGAGGCCGTCGCCCATCAGGACGCCACGCCGGAGGCGGCGATCGCGATCAACGGCGCAATCGACCAGCTCTCGATGGCGATGACGGTGGAGCCCCCCACGGACCCGGGCAGTCCCCCGCCGGGGCACGGCCCCGGATCGGGCCACGACCACGGTCACGGGGACGGCAACGACCAGGGGGACTGACGGGACCGGTTCGGCGGCGCGGGTTGGCGGCGCGGGTTCGGCGGCGCTGCTCGGCTACGTGGCCTGGGCCTTGGTCGCCT
>DATLUW010000016.1:0-6999 GCA_035577825.1 Actinomycetota bacterium
CTGGATTCGCTGAACGTCTTCCCGGTTCCGGACGGCGACACCGGGACGAACCTGCTGCTGACGATGCGCGGGGTGATGGCCGAGCTCGGGCCCCCGCCGCCCCCGCCGCGGGAGGTCTTCGCTGCGACGGTCGCCGATGCGGCGCTCATGTCCGCGCGAGGGAACTCCGGCGTGATCCTCGCGCAGGCCCTGCGGGCGATCGCCGGCCTCGCCACGGGAACGCCGCTGGATGATGCGTTGGCGTCGGCGTCGCTGGAGGCCCGCCGGGCGGTTGCCCGGCCGCTCGAGGGAACCGTGCTGACGGTGCTCGCCGATGCCGCGGCGGCAGCGGCCGGCGCTCCCCCGGCCCGAGTGGCGACCGCGGCGCGCGATGCGGCCGCCGCATCCCTGGAACGAACCACCGCCCTCCGGCCGGAGCTGGCGGAGGCCGGGGTGGTCGACGCCGGCGGCCTGGGCGCACTGCTGCTGCTCGACGCGCTGGCCTCGGTCGCGGCCGGTGGCCAGACGACCGTGGCCGTGGGCGCGGGAGGACCGGTCGGCCGGGCCGACCTCGCCGACGTTGAACAGGACGTCGGGTTCAAGTTCGAGGTGATGTTCCTGCTGCGGGCCGACGACGGCGAGGTCGCCGGACTGCGCGAGGGGCTCGACGAGTTGGGCGATTCGCTGGTCGTGGTCGGCGGGGACGGTCGATACCGGGTGCACCTGCACACGGACGAACCGGACGCCGCGGTCGAGCTGGCGGCCGGGGTCGGGACTGCGGAGGACGTTCGGATGGTCGACCTCGAGGAGGAGGTCGCCGAGCGGTGCGTCGCCGGGCAGGCCCGCGGCGTGCGGGTGGCGGAGCGGCAGACCGCCGCGCTCGTCGCGGTCGCCTCGGGCTCGGGCATGGTCGAGCTGTTCCGTTCGCTGGGGGCGGTGGTGGTGTCCGGAGACGCGGGCCGCCCGCCGGAGATCGACGAGCTCGTGGCCGCCATCGAGGCCGCGCCCGCCGGCGCGGTGGTTGTGCTGCCGAACGCCGATACGGCCATCGCCGTCGCCGAGCGCGCGGCGGGAGCGAGCGGGAAGGACGTCTGGGTCGTGCCGGCCCGAACCGTCGCCGAAGGGCTGTCGGCTGCCGCCGCGTTCAACCCCACGGAACCGCCCGACGACGCGGCCGACCGCCTGGCCGACGCCGTGGCGGCGGTGGCCACCGCGTCGCTGATCCGTTCGAGCGAACCGGAGGGCGACTGGCTGGGAATGGTCGGCGGCGAGGCTGTGGTTCGCGAGGCCGACCTCGTGGCCGCTGCGGTCGGGACGCTCCGGACCCTGCGGAACGACGACCACGAGATGCTGACCATGCTGCTCGGCGCCGACGCAACCGAGGAGGATGCCTCGGGGCTGGCGGACGCGCTCGCCTCAACGTTCCCCGATTTGCAGCTGGAGGTCCATCGGGGCAATCAGCCGGGCGACCCCTACCTGTTCGGCCTCGAGTAACCCGCGCTCAGAGACCCCAGCGGTTCGCCCAGGCCGCGTCCGCCACGTCGAGGTCGACCGGCGTGTCGATGCCGTCGACCTCCGCCGAACCCGACGCCTGCCAGATCGCCCATCCGGCCGGCGGGCGCTGGTCGATGCTCCTCGTCCACCGCGGCCGCGCGGGAAGGGCGCCTGCCGCGTCCAGCCGGAGCGCGAGGCGGTGGTTCACGTAGAGCACCACCTGCATGCCGGTCCGAGCCTCGACGATCCGCACGAACGCCCCGAGCTCGCGCCGCACGACGTCGGGGTCCGGCCGCGCGTCGCAGTTGTTCGCGGTCTCGAGGTCGACCGCCGGCGGCAGCATGTTCGGGTCGTCCGGGAGGACGTCGAGGAAGTGCGCGGCCTGCGCGGCGCCGGGCGCGCACAGCGTGAAGAAGTGATAGGCGCCGTGCGGGATCCCGGCCGCCCCGGCCCCGGTCCAGTTCGCCCGGAACCGAGGATCGGTGAAGTCGACGCCCTCGCTGGCCTTGATGTAGGCGAACGCGATGTCGTCGTGCGAGACGCGCACCCAGTCGATCGGGCCCTGGTGGTGCGACACGTCGACGCCGTACCGCTCGCCGTCGACCAGCGCAGGTCGATCGGACCCGCTCAAGGCGCCCAACGCGATCGCTGTGACGACGGCGGCAACCACGACGACCAGCGCGACGGCAACGAGCCACCACGGCCGGCGTCTCGCCCGGGCCGACTCGCCGGGGGCAGTCTCGGGATCGGTGGTTGCCATCGCCCCGAGTATCCCTACGGGAACGCGTCCCCGGGGCGTGAGAACCTGACACCCGATGAGCCTCCGCCTCGACGACCCCATCGAGCGCATCGACGCCCGCATCGCCACCCGCCGGATGGGCGTGAAGGACAAGGGCCCGCCGGCGTTCGAGGCGATCGCGGACGGGCTCGGGATCCGCACCGTTCGCGGGCTGCTGCACCACTACCCGCGGACCTACATCGACCGGTCGACGATGGGACGCATCCGCGACCTTCGCATCGGGCAGTACGCGACGGTCGTCGCGACGGTTCGGAGCGTGAACAAGCGGATCACGCGGTACCGGAAGTCGATGGTGACCGTTCGTCTGTACGACGGCAGCGGCTACCTCGAGCTGAACTTCTTCAATCAGCCCTGGACGGGGAGTCTCTACAAGCCGGGCATGGAGGTCGCCGTGTCCGGGGTCGCGCAGATGTATGGGCGAACGCTGCAGATGGCCCGGCAGGAGGTCGAGATCCTCCGCAGCGAATCCGAACAGGTCCACACCGGCCGGATCACGCCGATCCACAGCGCGACCGAGGGCGTGACCACCAGGACGATCCGCGACCTCGTGCACGCCGCGCTCGACCAGCTGCCGCCCATCGCCGACCCGCTGCCGTCCGGCGTGGTCGACGTCGAGGAGCTGGCGACCTACGACTGGGCGCTCCGGCGGATCCACTTCCCGGATTCGTCCGAGGAGCTGCGGCGTGCGGAGGAGCGGCTGAAGTTCGACGAGCTGTTCACGCTGGAGCTGGGCGTGGCCTTCCGCAAGCATCGCGTCGGCGAGCAGGAGGCCGGCGTGGCGCACACGATCGGCGGGCCGCTGGTGCGGGCGTTCGTCAAGTCGCTGCCGTTCGAGCTGACGCACGGGCAGCGACGGGCGAACACGACCGTCGCCGAGGCAATGGCCCGCCCCCACCCGATGAACCTGCTGCTGCAGGGCGACGTGGGGAGCGGCAAGACCGTGGTCGCCCTCCAGGCCGCGATGACCGCGATCGACTCCGGCCACCAGGCCGCGATCATGGCCCCCACCGAGGTGCTGGCGTCGCAGCATTTCCGCAAGGTGGAGGAGCTGCTGGCGGGGGTGGGGCGCCCGCTGACCGTCGAGCCCAGGGCGAAGGTGTCGGCCGTCGCCGCGGGGCAGGGTTCGATGTTCGACGAGGTCGCGTCGGAGCCGGAGGAGTCGGGGCCGGCGTCCGGAGAGGACCAGGTCACGTTCGCTCTGCTCACCGCGTCGGTCACCGGCCGGGGTCGCGAGGCCGTGCTGGAAGGCATCGCGAACGGGGACGTGGACCTGGTCGTCGGGACGCACGCGCTGGTGCAGGAGGGCGTGCAGTTCCGCGACCTGTCGTTGGCGGTCATCGACGAGCAGCACCGGTTCGGCGTGCACCAGCGGATGGCGCTGAAGGGCAAGGGGACCGCGCCGGACGTGCTGATCATGACCGCGACGCCCATCCCGCGGACGCTCGCGCTGACCTACTACGGCGACCTCGACGTGGCCGTCCTCGACGAGCTGCCGGCCGGCCGCCAGCCCATCCGGACGACCGTGGTCCGCACCGAGCTCGAGCGGAGCGCCGCCTACGACGTCGTCCGCCGCGAGGTGGCGGCAGGCCGGCAGGCGTTCGTCGTGTGCGCCGCGATCGACGAGGGCAACCGCCTGCAGGTGAAGGCCGCCGAGCAGGAGGCCGAGCGCCTGAAGACGGAGGAGTTCCCCGACCTGTCGCTCGAGGTGCTGCACGGCCGGATGCGCCCGGCGGAGAAGGACAGTCGGATGGAGGAGTTCCGCGAAGGGAAGACCCAGCTGCTGATCTCGACGACGGTGATCGAGGTCGGCGTCGACGTCCCGAACGCGACCGTGATGCTCGTCGAGAACGCGGAGCGGTTCGGCCTCGCCCAGCTCCACCAGCTGAGAGGCCGGATCGGGCGCGGCGAGCACGCGTCGTACTGCTTCCTGTTCGACGAGAGCGAACCGGGGAACGAGGAGGCCCGCGCCCGGCTCGATGCGATGGCGGCGACGACGGACGGGTTCGCGCTGGCGGACGAGGACCTCCGGCTGCGGGGAGAAGGGACGCTGTTCGACATCAAGCAGGCGGGGATGCCCGATCTGAAGCTGGCCCGGCTGGTGCAGGACGTCGAGCTGGTCAAGCGGGCGCGAGCACGGGCGTTCGCGGTGATCGAGGAGGACCCCGACCTCTCCGCAAACCCGGGATTGCGCTCGGAGCTCGAAGACCGATTCGCCGATTCCATCGACTGGCTGTTCCACTCCTAGAGCAGTGCGGGTCATCGCGGGCGAGGCGAAGGGGACGCGGCTGGCCCCCGTGCCCGACGGGACCCGCCCCCTCTCCGACCGTGCCCGGGAGGGGTTGTTCAGCAGCCTCGGCTCGCAGGTGGTGGGGGCAAGGGTGCTCGACCTGTACGCCGGGACCGGCGCGGTCGGCATCGAGGCGCTGTCGAGGGGGGCCGAGCACGCCGAGTTCGTCGACCACGGCCCGGCCGCGATCCGGACGATCCACGCGAACCTGGACAAGGCGCACATGGCGGCACGCGCCGCCGTCAGGAAGGCCGACGTCCGGGCATTCCTGGGCAAATGGGGACAACAGGCGTCGCTGGTCTTCCTCGATCCTCCCTACGACACCCCTGTCCAGCAGGTCGAGCGGGCGCTCGCCCTGCTCGGCGAAAAGGGCCTCTCACCAGGGTGGACGGTCGCCCTGACCAGGCCTGGGAGGTCTTCCAACCTTGTCATTCCGGTACACTTCTCGCTCGCGAGGCGGCTTGCGTACGGCGACAGCCTCGTACTCGTGTATCGGGAGGTCTGAATGGGCCTGACCGGCCTCTGTCCGGGGACATTCGACCCCGTGACCAACGGTCACCTGGACATCATCGAACGGGCCAGCCGCCACTTCGACCGTCTGGTCGTGGGCGTGCTGCAGAACCCCTCCAAGACGCCGCTGTTCAGCGTCGAGGAGCGCGTCAGCCTGCTCAAGGAGGTCACGTCCGGCCTGCGGGGCGTCGAGGTCGGGTCGTTCTCGGGCCTGCTCGTCGACTACGCGAAGCAGCAGGGCGCGGGCGTCATCGTGAAGGGCCTTCGCGCCATCACCGACTTCGAGAACGAACTGCAGATGGCCCAGATGAACCACCGGCTGGGCGGAGTGGAGACGTTCTTCGTCACCACGAGTCCCAACTGGTCGTACCTGTCGTCCTCGCTCGTCAAGGAGATCGCCCGGCTGGGCGGCGACGTCGAGGGACTCGTGCCCCCCGTCGTGAAGGAGCGCCTCGTCGAACGCCTCGCGGAAGAGCGAGAGGGAAGGTAGGCGAATGGATCTCGCATCCCGAATCCAGCAACTCGAGGACATGGTCAAGGAGGCCAAGTCCATGCCGCTGTCCTCGTCGGCGCTGCTCAACCGCGAGGAGCTGCTCGAGCTGATCGCCTCGATGCGCGAACAGCTGCCGGAAGAGGTCAAGCAGGCCCGGTGGGTCGTCCGCGACCGCGAGGAGCTGCTGGCGAAGGCCCGCCGCGAGTCGGAGAGCATGGTCGAACGGGCCCGAGTGGAGCAGATGCGCCTCGTCGGGCAGGAGGCCGTGGTCGTCGCCTCGCAGGAGGAAGCCGAGCGCGTGGTGAACGACGCGCACGACCGCGCCCACCAGATCCGGATGGAGGCCGAGGACTACGTCGACGCGAAGCTCGCGCAGTTCGAGATCGCCATCCAGCGGCTCCAGGAGATGCTCGCGCAGACCCACGAGACCCTGACCGCCAACGTGACGAAGGTCGAGAACGCGCTCGTCGACCAGCTCCAGCAGACGCAGGGGTCGTTGATCCGAGTCGCCGAGCAGGTCGACCAGGGCCGGACGAAGCTCTCCGGCGCGCAGCACCCCGCGCAGGAGCTCGCGCCGGCGGAGGACACCGTGTTCCTCGACGAGCCCGAGGACGAACACCCCGGCGAGCCCGTGGGCGAACCGTTCGACCAGGAGCCCGCCCAGTGATCGAGGTCGACGTCCGCGAGCTCTTGGCGCACCCGGGTACGTCCCGGCAGTTCGAGCTCCGCCAGCCGGTCGAGGGTATCCGGCTCGAGCTGGCGGGGATGGCGGAGGGCGCCGCGGTTCGCGGCGACCTCCTGCTGGAGTCGGTCGTGGAGGGCGTGCTCGTCAGCGGGCCGCTCCGCGGCCCGCTGACGCTCATCTGCGCCCGCTGCCTCGTGGAGTTCGAGGGCTCGTTCGACGTCGACGTGCAGGAGCTGTTCGTCGCCCCGGACCGCGAGGCCGGGCCCGACGACTACCGGGTGTCGCCCGAGGGCGCCATCGACCTCGAGCCGCTCGTCCGCGACAACGTCCTGCCCGCGCTGCCGTTCTCGCCGCTGCACGCGCCCGGCTGCCTGGGCCTGTGCGAGCGCTGCGGCGGCAACCGGAACCTCGGCGAGTGCTCGTGCACCGACGAGACCGTCGACGACCGCTGGTCCGCCCTCGACGCCCTGTTCGCCGACGCCCCGGACGGCGCGGGCGCGTAAGCCGCTATTCGGAGATCCGACGACCCAAGGAAGGAACGACCGTGGCCACGCCCAAGAAGAAGACGCCGAAGAACAAGACGGACTCGCGCAAGTCGAACTGGAAGACCCACCCGTCGACGTACGCGGACTGTCCGCAGTGCCACCAGCCGAAGCTGCCGCACCGCGTGTGCGGGAACTGCGGCTACTACGCCGGCCGCCAGGCCATCGAGGTCGAGTAGGAACGCGCGTGGCCCAGCCCCCGGGCCCGTC
>DATLUW010000017.1:0-4286 GCA_035577825.1 Actinomycetota bacterium
GCGCCGTGACCTTGGCGGCGCCGGTCGGCGCGGACCGCCACGCCCTCGATGTAGCCGGTGCGCATCGCCCGGCCGGCGTGCACCATGCGGCGCTGGACGACGCTGCCGTGTCCGATCAGCTCGCCGTCCTCGAGGATCAGCGCGTGCACCCCGCCGAGCACGTTGTCGAAGGTGTCGTCCGAGACGCCGTCGAAGACGGCGTCCATCAGGCTGCGGATGGCGGCCTTCTGCGCGGCCCCGAGGTCGGCGGTGTGGGCTGTGCGCAGCTCGGTCATGCCTGGGTCGCCTCGGCGATCAGGCAGTACTGGTCGCGGGAGTCGTCGAAGTCGCTGTCGATTTCCCTCAGCCCGGCGAGCTCGAGCCGTTCGCGCAGTTCGGCGACTGTGAAGGGGCGGAACGAGATCGGGTACTCGTGCGTCTCGGCCCGTTCGCCGTCCTCGAAGACGAACACGATGTGGGCGGCGTGCTCGTCGTGCAGGCGTTCGGGTATCTCCCAGGCGTAGAAGCTCAGGCACCGCCGGCCGTCCCGGGTCAGCACCCGGGGCGCGACGCGCACGATCCGGCGTTCGGCGTGCAACTTCTCCCAGTTGCGGGAGTCGATCGCCACGTGTCCCCCGGGCCTGGCCATCCGCCTCAGGCCGGTGAGGGCCTCCACCATGGCGTCCTGGCCCGCGGCGTGGACCAGCGAGTTCCCGACGCAGAGCACGACGTCGAAGCGTTCGGCCAGGGTGGCGGGCAGGTCGGCCCACAGGCTGTGCCGCGCCGGGATCGCCAGGTGCTCGCGGCGGAAGCGGGCGGTCGCCTCGGTGATCATCGCCTCGCTCCCGTCGGTCGCCCAGACGTCGAACCCGCGGCGGGCGAGCGCCGCCGCGTTGATGCCGGTGCCGCACGACGCGTCGAGCACGGTGGCGGCGTGAGGGGTTTGCTTGAGCAGGCGTGCGATGGCGAGGTAGTTAATCGCACCGCCGTGCGTCAGCACGTCGTCGTCGAACAGCCAGTCATAGTCGGCGGCGAAGGTCAGGTAGGAGTCGGCCATGAACTCACAGCTTGTCAGATGCCACCACCCCACTCGCCCTGGGTGTAGTCCAGCGCAGCGACCGCGTCGTTGTTAGAGAAGAAGTACCGGAAACGCGGAGGAGCGTGACGCTTGTGAAGATCACCGCATCGGCAGTATCCCTGAACGTGGACGACGTGGCCGCGTCCGTTCGGTTCCTGACCGGGCACTTCGGGTTCACCGAGGAGATGTCGGCCGACGGCTTCGCCTCGCTGGGCCGACCGGACGCCGGGATGAACGTGGTATTCCTGCGACGAGGCCTGGAGACGCTGCCGGCGGACCAGCGGGACGACCACGCTGGCGGGCTGATCCTCGCCTTCGAGGTGGACGACCTGGAGGGTGAGCTGGCCCGGCTGCGGGCCGAGGGCGTCGTGATCACCATGCCGCTGCGGTCCGAGGAGTGGGGCGAGCGCGCCTTCCAGGTGCGCGACCCCAATGGCGTCATCATCGAGCTGCTCGACTGGAAAGCGGCGGCTGGGTAGGCCGTTTCCCGGTCGTTCTTTCAGGCCGGCTTGTCCTCGCCGACCGGCTCATCGTGCTGGCCGCGGACCAGCGCGGTGACCTCGTGCCCGATACCGAACTGCGGGCCGCCGATCAGCTCCCAGGACCGGCCGATCCCGCCCAGGAAGCAGACGATCACCAGGATCGCGATCGTGTCCACCGCGCCGGCGTCGGCCGCATGGGCGATAATCGCCAGGCCTTCGACCAGCTGGAGGACGAATATGACCACCAGCCCGACCAGGAAAAACGCGTCCCGCACGATGCTCCACCGCACCTGGCCCCGGCGCAGAAGGCCCATCCGGACCAGCGACAGCAGCGCGGCCACGACGAACGCCAGGCCGGCGGCGGCCACGGCTACCGCGGCCGGACCGATCTTGTGCCCGGGGACCAGCGCGAACAGCGACACGGCCAGCGCGTTGGAGAACGCCGTCAGCGCCGCCGACGCGCGGATGCGGTGGATCTGCGTCTCGGCCTTCCCCTGGGCGAGCCGCCCGCCGGCCACCGAGATCGCGACGAACAGCAGCCCGATCAGGGCGCCCGCGACGCTGGCGGAGGCGACGAAGAAATCATGGATGTTTTCTGGAACCACCTGGCGATTCTGCCAGGTGCGGCTGGGTCAGCGGCCGATGGTGTCGAGTTCGGCGACCGCCTCCGACGGCAGGTCCAGGTCGGCCGCTGCGATGTTCTCGCGGAGGTGGGCCACCGACGAGGTGCCGGGGATGAGGACCATCGTGGGCGAGCGCCGCAGCAGCCAGGCCAGCGCGACCTGGTGCGGGGAGGCGCCGAGGCGGGTGGCCACGCGGTCCAGCGTCGCCGACTGAAGCGGGGTGAAGCCGCCGAGCGGGAAGTAGGCGGCGTAGGCGATGCCCTCGGCCGCGCACCGGTCGACCAGGGCGTCGTCGCGCCGGGTGGCGAGGTTGTAGAGGTTCTGCACGGTGACGACGGGCGCGATGGCCTGCGCCTCGGTGAGCTGGGCGTCCGACGCCTCGCTGAGGCCGAGGTGGCGGATCAGGCCCTCCTTCTGGAGCTCGGCCAGGGCACCGAACGATTCGGCGACGGACTCCCGGCCGGTGCCGTCGGCCCGGAGCCGCAGGTTGACGGCGTCGAGGGTGTCCACGCCGAGGTGCGCGAGGTTCTCCTGGACCTGGGCTTTGAGGTCGGCGGGGTCATGCGAGGGGCGCCAGCTGCCGTCCTGGCCGCGGCGCGCGCCCACCTTGGTGACGATGCGCAGGTCCGCCGGGTAGGGGTGGAGCGCCTCCCGGATCAGCTCGTTGACGGTGACCGGGCCGTAGAAGTCGCTGGTGTCGATGTGGGTGACGCCGCGGTCGACGGCTTCGCGCAGGACCGCGAGGGCCTGGTCACGGTCCCGGGGCGGCCCGAAGACCCCGGGCCCGGCCAGCTGCATGGCGCCGAAGCCCATGCGGCTGATCACGAGGTCATCGGCGAGCCTGAGGGTACCGCCGGAAACGCGATTAGCCATGGTCAAGAACTCCATCTCCAACGTTGCGGTTGTAGTTCTCATGCTAGCGCAGATGATTGTCCAACCGCAACGTTGTAGTTGGTTTGACGTAGAATAACCGCATGGCGTGGGATACCGAGGGGACGCGGCGGCGCCTGAAGGAAGCGGCGGCGGCCGAGTTCGCCGAGCACGGGCCGGACGGCACCACCATGGCCCGCATCGCCGAACGGGCCGGGATCAACAAGGAGCGCCTGTACAAGTACTTCGGCGACAAGCAGGCGCTGTTCGAGACCGTGCTCACCGACGAGCTCGACAAGCTCGCCGCCTCGGTGGCACCGGTCCCGTCCGGCTTCGAGGAGATCGGCGAGTTCGCCGGGCGCACCTTCGACTACCAGGCGGCGCATCCCCAGCTCGTTCGGCTGCTGTTGTGGGAGGGCCTGTCCGGCGGCGTGGCCGACGAGGCGAACCGCACCGCGCACTACAAGAAGAAGGCGCAGGCCTACGCGCTGGCGCAGCGGGACGGCGTGCTCGACGATGAGCTTTCGCCCGAGCACCTCGTCTTCATGATCATCGGGCTGGCCGCGTGGTGGGTCTCCGCGCCGCAGGTCGCCCGCATGCTCACCGGCGCCGACGACAGCGACCCGGCCGAGCACGCCCGGCGCCGCGCCAGCGTGGTGGCCGCCGCCGAACGGCTGGCCCGCCCGCGGCGCTGACCAGTCAGGCGGGCGTCCAGCCGTGCGTGGCCAGGAGCAAGCCGGCGTTCTGGCCTGGACTGTTGAGGTCGTAGATCGTCGTCGCGAACCAGGGGAAGCGGGCGGTCAGTTCGGCGAGCGAGGCGGGGTCGACGGTCTCGTGGATCTGGACCGCGAACAGCAGCTTGTGCCGGCCGAGAACGCTCGTGGTGGTGTCGACGACGTCCGCCACCGGAGGCTGGGTGCGGCGCAGGTCGAGCCCGGACTCAGGGTCGAGGGCGCGGCCCCAGGGGGGTGCGACGAAGACGATCAGCAGGTCCGCGTCCGGATCGCCGAGCGCCGTGAGCCCGTGCTCGTAGCTGTCGTGCCGCAGGTCGACGTCCAGGCCCATGGCGGACAGGTTCGCGCGGGTCAGCGCGAACACC
This sequence comes from Actinomycetota bacterium, assembly GCA_035577825.1. GTDB lineage: Bacteria > Actinomycetota > UBA4738 > UBA4738 > JACQTL01 > DATBHM01. The sequence continues at coordinate 4,132 of DATLUW010000017.1, forward strand.
GCGTCGTCGAGCTCGAAGCCGATGGCCCGGCGTGCGTCCGCGTGCCTGGCCACCCAGTGCAGCGTGTTGGCCGAGCCGGCGAACAGGTCGACCACCGCTGAGGAGGCCGATCCCGCGATGGCGGCGACGTCGGCCCCGATCCGGTCGGCGAGCCG
>DATLUW010000018.1:0-2774 GCA_035577825.1 Actinomycetota bacterium
CGTCGCCGCCGAGGAGAATGTCCCGCGAGCTGCTCGGCGTGGCGCCGAGGAGGTCTGCTCCCTCCCCCCCCGACGCAGTGTCGCTGCCGCCCCCCCCGTTCAGGATGTCGTTGCCGCTGCCACCAGAGACATGGTCGTTGCCGGTCCCGCCGAACATCACGTCATTGCCACCCCGACCATTCATGGAGTCGTCTCCGCCGAGCCCGCACATGACATCATTGCCCGCGGTACCCACCACCTCATCATCGCCGCCCGTGCCCACGATCGTGCAGAGAGGTTGCCAACTGGGGAAATGCTCCTGAGGCGAGTCGTCATCTGTCAGATTTGTCACCTCAGTCCCTTCTGTGTTCATGACAATCACGTCGCGGTCCCCTCCGCTGATCGGCGACTGCGTTGCCACGATGCGGGTCCCATCAGGCGACCACGCCCCCTCACTCTCTGCCGTCTCGGTCGTCGAGGTCAGGTTCGTGGGATCGCCTCCGGCTGCCGGGACCGTCCACAGATCCCCATCCATCGTGAACATCACCGTTGTCTCATCGGGTGACCACTGCGGGTCACGTGGAACATGGGGCTCAGTCACGGGGCCCGGGTCCCTGATGTTGGTCAGTGCACGGATGCCGCCTCCATTTGGCCGCATGACGTAAATCTCCCAATCGTTGCCGATGCCGTAGCCCGCAAAGGCGATCCACCGCCCGCTTGGCGACCAGGCCGGGTCAGTGGCCCTGCGATCCAGGACTTGATGTAGTCGCCCACCGTCCGTGTTCACCATCCAGATGCGCTCGAAGTCCCCGTTGACGATGTTCACGAACGCGATGCGCGACCCGTCGGGCGACCATGTGGGTCCAAGATGGACAGAGCTCCCGTCGCCGTCTCGAAAGCTCACCTTCCGAGGATCGGCGCCCGCCGCGCTCACTGTCCATATGCGTCCTTCGAGCGAGTACGCCAACTTCGTCCCGTCAGGAGACCAGTCGGGTAGCGAGCCCTTCGTAACGAGCGTGACATCGGATCCATCTGAAGCCATCGTGTAGATGCGCTGCACGGTGACCTGTCCCTGGTCATCGCGAACGAAGGCAATGCGGCCGTTGGAGCCCGGGTACGCGGTGGCGGATGGGGAATTGGCGGCAACGAAGACCAGGACCGCTGTAAGCATGAATGCCCAGGCGAGTGTGTGTGAACGTGTCATGCCGTGCCGTCTCCCCTCCCTTGGCGACCCTCCATTCCATCCTGGTCCTCTGCCGCTATCCGCGCAATGGCCAGATGGCTGTGGCCTGTCTCAGCGGAGACAACTCGCCCGCGTACCTCAGCTCGGGCGGCCAGGGATGCGACACGAACGACTCGTCCCCACGCCGAAGTCGGATTCGACCGATCCGCCGCCCGGGACGGCCGCGGCCGCGTCTCGCAGGGCCGCCGCGGGAGGGCTTGACGAGCGGGTCGGATACAAGATGCAGGCCAGAGGGGTGCGAGAGGGGGGAGTCGAACCCCCACGCCCTTTCGGGCACCGGATCCTAAGGCGGGTTCGGTCTGACGTGTCGGCGCGTTCGGCGTCGGTCCGTGTCGTCTGATGGCGTTCCGGTGTGTTCGATCCTGGCCTGTCGTGAGCAAGTTGTGAGCAGAGGACGATTGTGCCGCTGAACTCGGACGGCCACCTTTCGCGCCGGGTGAGTATCGAAGGACGTTGTCACCACGGTGAGTCGGCGGTCTCCGCCAAGCGGAGCCGCCGCTATGATCCCGGGCCTACCAGGCCTGAGCACCCGACGGGACCGCCGTCGACTGTCGCATGCTGGTCGAGGGCGGCGAGACTCGGTCGGTCGACGTGAAGGAGGTTCGGATGCGCGGACAGGCCGCGGCGGAGGAGCTCTTCCGCCGTCTGGCAGAGCTTCCGGTCGCCGCTGCTCCCGAGAAGAACGGCGGCTGAGCGATGCCGACCATGCTGGTCCGAAGCGGCTACCTGTGGACCGGGGACGATGAAGGGACCGAGCTGGAGGGAGGAGCCGTCTTCACCCGGGACGGCCAGATCGAGCTCGTCGGCGTCCCCACCCCGGAATGGCCCGCGGCCGACGAGATGCTGGACGCCGCGGACTGCCTGGTCATCCCCGGGCTGATCAACGGGCACCACCACCTGTACCAGACGCTGACCCGCGCGTCCTCTCCGGCGCTGGGATGCGATCTGTTCGGTTGGCTGAAGGTCCTGTATCCGGTGTGGGCCAGGCTGGACGAGGAGAGCGCATACCTCTCGGCGTGGGTGGGGCTGGCCGAGCTGCTGCTGTCGGGGTGCACCACGTCCACCGACCATCTCTATGTCCATCCGCGAGGGCAATCCAGGCTCATCGACGCCGAGATTCGCGCCGCCGTGGAGCTCGGGATCCGCTTCCACCCGACGCGCGGGTCGATGTCGCTCTCGGAGAAGGACGGCGGCCTGCCGCCAGACGACGTTGTGCAGAGCGACGACGACATTCTGGCCGATAGCGAGCGGCTGATTGCAGCGTTCCACGACCCGTCTCCCGGCGCCATGGTCCGGATCGCCCTTGCTCCGTGCTCGCCGTTCTCGGTGTCGACGTCGTTGATGGAGCGCTCGGCCGAGTTGGCGGAGCGGCTGGACGTTCGCCTGCATACGCACATGTCCGAGACCATGAACGAGGTCGAGTACTGCCGGGCTACCTTCGGCGTGCGACCACACGAGCTCGGGCGACGGCTGGGCTGGGCGAGCGATCGGACGTGGTACGCGCATTCCGTGTGGACGGACGTCCAGGAGATGGAGATGCTCGCGCGCGCGG
>DATLUW010000019.1:0-7889 GCA_035577825.1 Actinomycetota bacterium
GAGAGCAGCAGCCCCACGCCGAGCGGCACGGCCGCCCACGACAACGCCTCAGTCGCGAGCGACGTCCCTGGCGAGGCCGCCGCGGTTTGCGACGGCGCACGCATCGCGGCCGCGCTCACGGCGTCACCTGGAACGTCACCGCCTGGATGATGCGCGGATCGAACGGCAGGTGGTCCGCCGCCACGAACTCCACCTTCATCACGTGCATGCCCGGTTTCACCTCCGTGAGCGTGTTCGTCGTCTGGTAGTTCATGGACACGATCGCGTCGTCCACGTACATGTGGAGGTGGCCGGTCGTCGGGGTGATGTTCGTCGTGGACTGCTTGACGATCTTCGCTCCGGTGAGCTTCACGACCACCGGGATCTTCTCCCCGGCCTGGAATTGCTCGCCGTTCTTCGGCGTGACGATGGTGACCGTCACGGGGCTGCTCGGCCGGGACGTCGCCTGGTGGGTCGGCGGGGACGGGCTCCCGCCGTCGCCGGTGCCGCCGCCGCAGGCGGCGGCGGTCAACGCGAGCAGGGCGAGTCCGCCGGCGAGGAGCGCCCGCCGCCACCTCCATCGAGTTCGTATGGCTGATCTCCTCATGGAATCGTCTGTTGGAAGTACCCGGTATACGGCGTGTCGGGTCGCGCGGTCGCGTCGATCAGGAACAGCCACTTCCCGGGGTCGAGCTTGGTCGTCGCGACGAAGTGCCCCGCGCTGAACCGCCGGAGGTCGAGCGGCTCGGTGGAGCCGCTCGGCGTGAGCGCGGACGCGTCGGCCGTCTTGATCGGCATCTCGTTGCCGTTCGCTCCGAAGAAGGTGAAGTGCACGTTGTTCGTGCCGGCCTTGCCGGGGTCGATGTAGGTCTGCAGCTGCGCGCCGTCCGGCAGCGTGATGAAGAACACGAGCGGCTGGCCGGCCGGCGGGCTCGGGCTGCTGATGGTCTGCGTGGGGAGCCGGGGCTGGATCTCGAGCGGGACCTCGACACCGCCCGAGGCCTGCTGGATCACCATTGACGCCTGCCACCTCCCGAAGATCGAGAGCACCGTGCCCCTGGCCGACCAGATCCCGTTCCGCGTCTCCTTCAGGGCGAGCTGCGGGTTCCCCACGCTCGGGTTCCCCGGCAGCGAAAGGTTCAGCACGACCGACGTCGCCTGAACCGGCTTCCCCGTGTCGAAGTCGGTGATCCGCGCATCGAACGCGTTGACGCCGACGGTCCCCGGCGTGACCGTCATCCGCACCTTCACCGACTGCGCGAAGTCCTGCCCGGTGACGACGAGCGGCGGCGTCGCCGCGACCGTCTGCGCGGCGCTCGAGACGTTGGCCGGCGGCAGCTCGCTCAGGACGCCCGTGGCGGCGAACACTCCGCTCGCGATTAGCACCTCCGCCAAGACCGTTCGACGCAGGATGCCCGGCGGCTTCTCGTGCTTCGCCACCGCGGGGACGTTCCGGTACCGGTTCATCGCTCCGAACGCCACCAGGACCGCGGCGATCGCGATCTTCACCACGAGCGTCACGCCGTAGCTCGTCGTGAACAGCCGCCCCCAATCGACGAATGGCCCGATCTGGTCGAGCGCCCGGATGAGCCCGGTGATCGCCACCGCGATCAGCCCCCATGTCGCGAGCCGCGAGAACCGCGTCACGAGCGACGGCCGGTCCTCGGAGGGCGTGTACTTCAGGGCGAACAGCAGCCAGACCAGGCCACCGACCCAGATGCCCGCGCCAAGCATGTGGAACCACTGCACGCCGACGTTGAACCACTCCGGGCTCGCCGCGGCGCCGTGCCCGGCCAGGGCGTGCACCAGCATCACCGCGGCCGACGCCGCAGCCACCCACGGGAGTGCGGTCCAGCTCCGGTTGAACAGCGTGTACACGACTGCGCCGCCGCAGATCAGCAGGGCGACCCCCCGATCGAGGAACTCGTGCCCCGCGTCGGAGGACAGCAGCGTTCCCAGGGGAACGCCGACCGTGGACCGCTCCGCGAACGTCATCAGCACGAGCCCGATCGCCGCGATGCCCCACCCGGCGCCGAGCAGCATTCGAACGCCGGTCGAGTGCTTGCGCTGCACGACGCTCCCAGCGACCGACGCGCCGAGCAGGATCGCCAGGCCCCAGTAGAAGCACCACCGCGCGGCCACCGCGAGCACCGAAGGCGGCGGGGTCGTTGGCAGCGAGGTCCCCGAGGGCGGCGGCCCGGTCACCTTCACCTGCACGCCGAACGAGAACGACCCCGCAGTCACGTGCCCGTCGTCCCGCGACACCGTCCTCCAGGTGACGGTGTACACCCCCTTCGGCAGGGTGGGAACCGGGACCTGCACCGCGTCCGACTGCCCCGGCACGGCCTCGGCCGGCCCCGATTCCTGGGTCGCGCCGGACGAGTTCAGCACGTGGACGAACGTGAGCTTCACGTCCGGCCGCTCGGTGAACACGATCAGCACCCGCGACGGCGACGACTGCACGGTCGAGTTCGCCGCGGGATCGGACGACTTCACCAGGGCGTGCGCCGACGCCGGGCCGGCCCACAGCACCAGGAACGCGCCGGCGACGACCGCGAGGACGCCGCCTCGTCGCACCGTTACTCCTTCGCGACCGACGTCGTGGCCGACGCGGGCGCTCCTCCGGCGGCCGGTGGCGCCCCCTGCCGAGCCCTTCGGGCGGCCGCCAGGCCCATGGCTCCCAGCACGATCCCGGCCAGGCCAAGCACGCCGCCGACGAGCAGGGCCACGGTCGCGAGCGACTTGGCCGAGCTCGCGCTGTCGCTCGCCGCCGCCGCGTCGTTCGCGGCCTTGGTCGACGCGGCCACCAGGCCGTTCACGCGCGTCTGGAGGCGCTGCACGGCGGTGGCCAGCTCGCCGGCCGTCGGGTCCTTCGCCGGGAACTCCACCGTCGACGGGTCGATCACGCTCGAGAACGTCTTCGGCCCCGAGGTGAACGTCTCGTCGACCTTGGTTCCCTTGATGTCGCCCGTGAAGTGGAACGAGTAGTCGCCGACCCGGGTCGGGATGAAGAACGCCCGGTAGTCGCCCGGAGTTCCGCTCTCGCCGACCTCGAAGTCGGGTTCCATCGTCATCTGGTCCATCTGCTGGTCGCCGTAGGACACGACGACGTTCAGCGTGGGCCCGAGGTCGACGACCGCCTTGTCGTCCGCGGTCGTGTGGATGAACATCTGCACGCTGTTCTCCGAGCCCGCGTAGGCGGGTTCGGTTCCGAACCCCGCCGCGACCGTGTACGGGCCGATCTCTCGCTCCTCGTGCGCCGACGCGATGCCCGCGGGCACGATCACCAGCGCAGCGGCGAGCGCCGCCACCAGGGCGGCACCCCTGGCCAGCTTCTTCGTTCGCATCTCGATTCCTCCTCGTCCGTGTGGACAACGACCGCCACCGCGTCCGGACCTCCGCGTCGGTGCGGGGTTCGGAGGGGGCGGGTTCCGCGGCTACGCGGGAGGGGGACCTCGGATGCCGGACCGCCGGGCGACGGCCGTCCGGACCGGCACGAACGGAACCGGGACGACGACCGCGACGGGCGGCGCGGGCAGGTGGGGGAGCGAACGGACGGTCTGCGCGATCGCTCGCGCGGTTCGCGACAACCAGTAGACGAACGCGCCGCCGGCACACGCGACGAACAGCTGGACGGCGAGCCCGAGCAGGAACAGGTGGTGGGCGAACATGCCGGCGACCGGCGCGCCGCCCGCGATGCGTTCGACTGCCTCCATGCCGGTGAACGCGACGACCTGGACGATCGCGATTCGCGTGATGGCCCAGGTCAGGGCGTCGGCGCCGGTGCGGGGCGCGGTTCGTGAAGCGAACCGCGCCGCGAGCGTGACCGCCCCCGCCAGCGCCAGGGCGACGGCGATCTTGACCACCGTCAACCAGTGGTCGTGCCCGGTGGCGGCGAGGAGCAGGTCGCGGGAGTGGTGGTCGGGGACCGCGATCCGGTACGAGATCCAGTGGCCGATCACCACGCCGGCGGCGGCCGTTCCGAACATGGGCAGGCCCGCGAAGGCGTGACGTCCTCGCATCGTCGGCAAAGGATATCGCCAGGTGGCGACATGAACCTGAAAGCCCGCGAAGGAAACGTGCGCCGGCGGTGACGCACTCGCCCCGCCGGCCGTCGAACTCCCGCGGACGCGATACGGTGATGTCCCGCGCGGCGCCGGCGATGCGCGCGTCGGTCCGATTTCGACCGTGGTCGAGGAGCCCATGACGAACGACATCTGGCAGCGGACGCTCTCCCGCAGGGCGATGCTCCGCGCCGCGGGCATCGGCGGCCTCGCCGCCGTCGCGGCCGCCTGCACCGGCGGCACCAAGCCCAAGCCCACGACCGGGACGTCCGGCATCACCGGGACGTCCGGGGCGACGGGTTCGTCGAGCCCGGCGCCCGAGGGCTCGATCGCCAAGCTGATGCAGGACGCGGACGAGCAACTCTCGCTCCTCACCGGGCTCGGGGATCGCGCCTACGACGCGATCCAGACCGGGAAGAGCACCTACATCTTCGACCTCACGTCGGGTCCCACCTCGATCCTGCAGGGTGGCACCCCGCAGCTGTACGTCGCCAAGAACGCGAACGACAAGGCGCTCGGGCCGTTCCCGATGCAGTGGAGCCTGTTCACCGGCTACGACAAGACCGGCGACACGTCACCGAAGTCGCTCATCCCGGGGATCTACTGGGGCGAGATCGACATCCCGTCGCCGGGGACCTGGACGTTCGCCGCGCAGGCCACGGACGGCGCGAAGACCGGGGTCGGCATCGGCGGCGGCGTCGTCCTCGGCCAGGACACCGTGCTCGCGGCGGTCGGGACCAAGGCCAAGCCGACCCCGACGCCGGTCGCGACGACGCCGGACGAGATCGCCAAGATCTGCACGCGCGTCCCGGTCGACGAGATGCACTACATCTCGCTCGACGAGGCCGTGAAGAACGGCAAGCCGACCGTCGTCAGTTTCGCCACGCCGAAGTTCTGCGAGTCCATGCTCTGCGGCCCCGTCGTCGACGAGCAGATCCTCGTGTTCGAGAAGGTCGGCAAGGACAAGGCGAACTTCATCCACGTGGAGGAGTTCCCGGGCGGCGACGTCGCGAAGCCGGCGCCCGCGTTCCTTGCGTGGGGCTTCCAGAGCGAACCCTGGGTGATCGTGATCGACAAGGACGGGGTCATCCAGGCGCGGTTCCTCGGTCCGGCGACGGCCGACATGATCGAGGCCGCGCTGAACCCGCTGCTGTCCTGATCTGATCGCTCCCCCGACGTTCCGCCGGAGCCGGGTTCCCTACGGCGTGGTGCCGGAGGCGCCGCTCGTGCCGCTCGCGCCGGAGATGCCGGAGAGGCCGCTCAGGCCGGACAGCCCGGAGACTCCGCTCGGGCCGGTGACGCCCGCCTGCGGCGGACAGGTCCCGCCCTTCGGCTGCGGCGTCTGCTCGTAGCAGAACACCTGCGGGATGGACGCCGGGACCTCGGCCTGCGTCCCGTACGTCACCACGATGACCTCCTCGTTCTTCAGCGGGATCGTGGTGGGGTCGCCCTTGAACTCCTTGCCGTCCACATAGACGCGGATCTGGTTGTCGCCGTTGTTCTTATAGGCGCCGAGCTGATCCTTCGTGAACAGCACGCCCCACACGTCGAACACGTCCCCCAGCGTGTAGTGCCGCTGGGCGCCGGCCTCGACGTGGATCGTGCCGTTGCCGGTGTGCGTGTGGATCTCCGCGAGCTGCGACCCCGAGATGTTCCCGATGCCGTTCGGCACGGACTCGGGCGCGCCGTGGATGTACACCTGCAGGTTCTGGTGGATGTGGTAGTCGGTCGCTTCGGCCCCGAGCGGGGGAAGGCCCATCTCGTTGATGCGGGCAGAGAGCTGGGCGTTCTCCGGCGGCCACGGCGCGGCCGCCGAGCTGATTCCGGGGAGCGAGGCCGGGTCGGGGTTCGTCGAGCCCTTCGGCTTGTTGTTGACGATCAGCAGGGCGACGACGCCGACGACCACCACGACGATGGCGGCGATCGTTCCGTAGCGGCGGAACGCCTTCCGGCGGGCTTCCTTCTTCCGGACGACCTCGCGCTGGCGGCGGGCTTCCTCCTTGCGGGCGGCGCGATTCGACGCGGCCTGGGTGGTGGCTGCCGATCCCGTGGCGGGCTTGGCGGCCTCACCGGCGGGCTTGGTCGTCCCCGTGGTCTTCGGGGGAGCCGAGGCCTTGGTGACCTCGCCGTTCCCGGATCCGGATTCGGTCGCGGTCTCGTCCGAGGTCGTCACCGAGCCCGCGCTGTCCGACGCGGCGGGCTTGGTTTGGCCGGTGGGGGAGGAGCCCCCTGCGGGGCGCGCGCCGGTGGATGAGCGGGGCGCAGGTGCGCCCGACCAGCCGCGCTTCCTCTTCTTGTTGGCCATGCGGGTCCGCCTCGTCAGGTACGGGGTTCCCCATGCTACACGGGCGATCCGCGCCTGGGGGCCTCCTCACGGAACCCTTAGAAACGCGGCTTCCTGCCACGCGGCGGCGTTGCAGACCAGCGCAGTTGCATGAAGTTGCAGGAACGCGGTAGGGTCCTGGGCATGGCGATGACGCGGAGCAAGCCGGCCGCGGGATCGAGCCCGGCCCCGGCGCCGACGGCCCCGAAGGCCCAGCCCACGGGGCACTGGCGCTTCTCGCGCGGCGAGTGGTTCCGGCTCGGCGGCCTGTTCGGCTCGGTCGGCCTGCTCCACCTGGTCGGGTGGGGGCTCTTCCTCTACTACCACAACCAGTTCGGGCCCCTGTACGCCGGCGCCGGCGCGATCGCCTACACGCTCGGCCTGCGGCACGCGTTCGACGCCGACCACATCGCGGCGATCGACGACACCACCCGCTTCCTGTTGCAGAAGGGCAAGCGGCCGCTCGGAGTCGGGTTCTTCTTCTCGCTCGGGCACTCCACGGTGGTGCTGGCGCTGTCGGTCGCGATCGCGCTCGCGGCGCAGGCCGTGTCGAAGCATGTCAAGACGTTCTCGCAGATCGGGAGCGTGGTCGGCGGATCGATCTCGGCGACGTTCCTGTGGGTGCTCGGGATCTTCAACCTGATCGTGCTGATCGGGCTGATCAGGCTGTGGCGGGGGGCCAAACAGGGCCGCTACGAGACCGAGGAGCTCGATGAGCTGCTCTCGCAGCGGGGGCTGCTCAACCGCGTGCTCGGCAAGCGCTTCCGGAACTTCATCAACTCGAGCTGGCAGATGTACCCCGTGGGGCTGCTGTTCGGGCTGGGGTTCGACACCGCGTCGCAGGTCGGGCTGATCGCGATCTCGGCCGCGGCGGCCACGGGGAAGGGCGGGACGCAGGTCCCGGCGCTCGGGATCATCGCGCTGCCGCTGATCTTCGCCGCGGGCATGTCGCTGATGGACACCGCGGACGGGGCCTTCATGTCGAGGGCGTACGGCTGGGCATTCACCAACCCGCTGCGGAAGATCTACTACAACATCACGATGACGGGTCTGTCGGTCTTTGTGGCCCTGGTCATCGGGACGATCGAGTTCATCCAGGTGATCGCGCACGGGTTCCACGTCGACAACGGGGTCGTCCAGTTCCTCGGCAACATCGACTTCCAGACGCTCGGGTTCTTCATCGTCGGTGCGTTCGTGGTCACGTGGATCGGCTCGGTCGTCCTGTTCAAGGTTCGCCGCGTCGAGGAACGCTACGGCGGGGCCGTCACGGGCTGACCTCTCGACCGGGTGATCCCCGGATCGAGCCGCCGGGGTGGGATGCTCCCGGTGACATGACGGACGACGGCCGGACCCACGACCACCGCCATCGGATCGACCCCGCCACCGATCGCAGGGCGCTCCTGATCGCGTTGCTGCTGATCCTGGGGTTCATGGTCGTCGAGGTCGTGGCCGGTCTGGCCGCGAGGTCGCTGGCGCTGATCGGCGACGCCGGGCACATGCTGGTCGACGTCGGGGCGCTCGGG
>DATLUW010000020.1:0-8198 GCA_035577825.1 Actinomycetota bacterium
GGTCCATCCCGGTCGTGACGAACTCCACGATCCTCCGGTCGGCGCCGAGCACGCCGAGCGCGCCGTACCGGGCATCGGTGAGCTCGGTCGCGAGCTCGATGATCCGCTGCAGCACCGCGTCCAGCTCGAGCTCGGAGGACAGGGTGAGGCCGGCCTGCAGGAGCGCCGAGGCGCGCCCAGGTGACACGCGCAACGGTGACTCGGCCATCGCGGCGGAGGCTACCAAGCCGGGCGCCGGCGGAGCCACCGGCCGTCCGGCGGTCGCCGACGCGGACGCTGCCGGCGGCCGCGCGACCGGCGGGCTCAGCTCGGCAGGACGACCTCGCCGCGCGAGGGGTCGATCACCACGTGGATCGACTCGAGCGCGGTCGGAGCGGGGCCCGCCACCGGCGCCGCGCCCTGCGACGGGTCGAACTCCGCCCCGTGGCACGGGCAGACCAGCAGCTTCGAAGCGGAGTCGTACCCGACCACGCACCCCGCGTGGGTGCAGATGCGGCTGTACGCGGCGACGTCGTTCTTGGCGAACCGGAACAGCGCGCAGGGCTGGCCGCCGGGCCCGTTGAACGGGATCGCGCCGCCGACGGGGACGCTGTCGAGCGAGGCGATGGCCCGGCCCTGGACCGGCGGGGCGCCGCCCGACGTCGGCCCCGAGGGCCCGGAGGTCGAGGGCCCGGAGGTCGAGGGCCCCGAGGTGCCCGGCCCGGTCGTCGGCGGGTCGGTTTGCCCCTGCTGTCCGTGCTTCGTGTGGTGGGGGGTGGGATGCTTCGTCGGCTTCGGCCGGCCGCCGGTGCGGGTGCCGCCGCCGCGGTTCCCCTTCCGCCCGGAGCCGGGCGTGACCGTGGGCGAGAACCCGGACGCGGCGGCGCCGCCCGGGGGGCCCGCGAGCAGCCGCCCCACGCCGGCGAACAGCAGCGCCGCCCCGGCCACCATGGCCCCGCGCAGCATCTGCCGGCGGCTCTCGTCCGGCGACCGGGTCGACGACCGGTATCCTGGCCCCGCGCCGATCCCGCGGCGTCTGCGTTCGGACTCCCACGTCCCGGCCAGGTACGCGAGCCAGGCCACCGCGTACATCGAATCCGACCCCAGGAAGTAGGGGTGCACGTGCCAGGTCGCCGAGAGGAACAGCATCACGCTGATCGCGAGCCCGCCGATCGCCGAGGTGAACCGGGCCACGCCGAGCAGCGTCCCAAGCCCGATCGCGATCTCGGCGAGCGCGATCCCCACGCCGGTCAGCACCGGCACGTGCCCCAGGAACCGCAGCACCGGCCCGATCGGGCTCCCGTTGGAGAAGGCCTGGAGCTGGCTCCCGATGTAGTCGGGCGTCCCGGCGTGGAGGAAGTTCGGATCGGCGAACTTCTGGATCCCCGCGTAGACGAACGTGACCCCGAGGAACGCCCGCAGCACCCGCATCGCGATCGGCTGGGAGGACCAGTCGGCGGCGAGGCCCGGGCGGGCGGAGGAGCTCGATGAACGGCGCGCGTGGGAACCCATCGGTGACCACGATGCTACGAGGGGGCCCGTTTCGGGCCGATCGGAGATTCGTTCGGAAACGGTTAGAAACGCCGGTACCGGGCCCGTGGTCAGGGACCATGAGACCGTGAACGTGCTGCTGGTGGAGGACGACACCCGGCTGGCCGGGCTGCTCGCGGAGCGCCTGCGCAACGAGGGGCACGGCGCCGAGACGGCGGCGACCGGGACCGAGGGGCTCGAGAAGGCCCTGTCGGGGACGTTCGACATCGCGGTCGTGGACGTGATGCTGCCGGAGCTGGACGGGCTCGAGCTCACGCGATCGCTGCGCCGCCGGAACGTCGGTGTCCCGGTGCTCATGCTCACCGCACGGGACGCCATCGAGGATCGGGTGGCGGGCCTCCGCGCGGGGGCCGACGACTACCTCGTCAAGCCGTTCGCGTTCGCGGAGCTGCTCGCCCGGATCGAGGCGCTCACTCGCCGGCTGGGGACGGACCGCGTGCTGACCCACGACGGGGTCGCCCTCGACCCGGCGTCGCGGCGGGTGACGGTCAACGAGGAGCCGGTCGAGCTCACGGCGAAGGAGTTCGACCTGCTGGAGTGCCTCATGCGGAACGCCGGCCGCGTGCTCACCCGGAGCGAGCTCAAGGAGCTCGTGTGGGACTTCTCGTTCGACGCCCGCACGAAGGTGGTCGACCTGTACGTCCACTACCTCCGCCGCAAGCTCGAGCAGGCGGGCACGCCGGACTTCATCGAGACGGTGCGGGGGGTCGGGTATGTCGTCGGGCGCTGAGCGGCGGCGCCGGGCGCTCGAGGCCGAGAGCGACCCGGCCCGGTGGCGGGCGATGTTCCATTCGCTCCGTCTGCGGATGGCGCTCTCGCACGGTGCGGTGATCCTGACGATCCTGGTCTTCCTGGGCGTGCTGGGCCAGGCGCTCCTCGCCCGTCAGCTCGACCGATCGGCCACCACCGAGCTGCGCCTGGCCGTGGCGCAGGCCGCCGACCGCCTCACGGAGTCGCAGAGCCTGTCGAACCCCCCGGACTCCGACCTCCCGGGAAGCCTGCCGATCCGCGTCGGCGTGTTCGGCCCCGGGGGCAGGCCGGTGGACGGCGACGAGCCCACGCCGGAGTGGCTCCACCCGCGGGGGACCGGGATCCTCGACATCCGGGTGGCCGGGCAGCCCGTCCGCACGATCACGCAGCCGGTCCGGGAGCAGGGGCGCCTGATCGGCACCGTGGTCGCGGCGCGATCCCTGGTCGCGGAGGCCTCGCTGGTGCACCGGGTCCGGCTGCTGCTGCTGTTCGGCGGGGTGATGGCCGTCGCGGCATCGATGCTGGCGGGGTGGCTACTCGCGGGCCGCGCGCTCCGGCCGGTCCGGCGGGCCTACGCCGCCCAGGCCGCATTCGCGGCGGACGCCTCGCACGAGCTCCGCACGCCGCTCGCATTCGTTCGACAGGGCGTCGAGGTGCTGGCCGAACGGGACGACGGCCGGCCCCTCGGGCGGCAGGTGGTGGGCGAGGTCGACTACCTGTCGTCCCTGCTCGACCGGCTGCTGCAGCTCGCCCGGGCCGACGACGGGCGGCTCCACCTCGCTGCCGAACCCATCGACGTGGCCGCGGCCTGCGCCGCCTCGACGCGGCGCGCGCGGGTGGCGCGCGGCGTCGTGGTGGAGGCGGGTGGCACGGGCCGGCCCATCGTCCGCGGGGACGCGACGGCCATCGAGGCCGCCCTGGACGCCGTGCTGGAGAACGTCGCCCTGCACGGGGGCGGTTCGGCCGACCTCCGGTGGCGGGCGGAGGGCGGCGTCGCCGTGATCGAGGTGGCCGACCATGGCCCAGGCCTCGCGCCGGAGCACCGACAGCAGGCCTTCCGCCGGTTCTTCCGGGCCGACCCGGTGCGGGCGCGGGAGCACGGCGGGGCGGGACTCGGGCTGTCGATCGCGCGCGAGCTCGTGCTCGCGCAGGGCGGTTCGATCGAGCTCGACGACACGCCGGGCGGTGGGCTGACGGTTCGGCTCGGAGTGCCGCTCGACCCGGCGGCGGGTGCGTCCGCCGCCGAGGAGGGCGAAGGATCGGCAGATGCTCCTCGAGATCGGGATCGGGATCGGGACGTGGACCGGCCGGTGAACCCCGGCCCGGTCAGGGGATCGTGATCACCAGCTTGCCGACCGTGTGCTCCTGCGCGAAGTCCCGTAGCGCCTTCGCGGCATCGGCCAGCGCGTAGGACCGCTGGACCGGAACCCGGACGCGCCCCGCGACGACGAGCTCAGCCAGGTTCCCGGTCTGCCCGGCGTCGCCGCCGACGTTCGCGACCCGCGCCTCGCCGATGGCGGTCGCCTCCCCGGCGCCGCCCACGACCGACACCGCGACCCCGCCCGCCCGGACCAGCCCGGCCATGTCGGCGAACGCGGCGTGGTCCCGGTTCACGAGGTCGATCACCGCGTCCACGCCCTCGGGCCACCGGTCGCGAACCTGGACCGCGACGTCGTCCGCGTAGTCCACCGTCACCGACGCGCCGAGCCCCCGGAGGAATTCCTCGTCGCCGGCGAGGCCGGTCGCGATCACGGAGGCCCCGCGGATGGCCGCGAGCTGCACGGCGAACGACCCCACCCCGCCGGTGGCGCCGATGACGAGCACGGTCGAACCCGTCGCGGGATCGACGAGGTCGACGGCGTTGACCGCCGTGGAGCCCGCGACGCCGAGCGAACCGGCCGAGACGTCGTCCAGCCCCTCCGGCGTCCGCGCGATCCCGCCGGCCACCGGCGTCGACAGCTCCGCGAACGTCCCGTCGTGGATCGATCCCTTGAAGCCCAGGCCGCCGAAGACGCGATCGCCGGGCGCAAACCCCTCGACCCCCCCGCCGACGGCCTCGACCGTGCCGGATAGATCGGACCCGAGCACCGCCGGGAACTCGTGGGTCATGAACTGCTTCGCAGCCCCGTTCGCCACGAACGTGTCCCAGGCGTTGATCGACGCCGCCCGTACCCGGACCAGCACCTCACCGGGGGCCGGTTCGGGAACCGGCACCTCCCGTACGGCGGGCTCCGAGTCGAATCCATCCCACACGAGGGCCTGCATCGAACCCATGGGTCGCACCTCCCGAGATCGGCTCCTGCAGGAATGAACCACCCGGGTCGCGCACATGTTCCGCGGATGGCGGTGCGGAAGGGGTGACGAACCGGCGTGTTATGGCGCGATGCGCTCGACGCGGCGGGTGCAGGCCTCGAGCCGCTCGGGCAGGGGCTCCACGCCGAGGCCCGGCCCGTCCGGGACCGCCATCGTCCCGTCGGCCTCCACGACGAACGGCCGGGTCAGGTCCTCGGCCCAGTACCGGTCGCTCCCGCTCGTGTCGCCGGGCAGCGTGAACCCCGGCAGTGCGGCGAGCGCGACGTTCGCGGCGCGGCCGATCCCGGTCTCGAGCATGCCGCCGCACCACACCGGCGCGCCGTGGCGCACGGCGACGTCGTGCACGCGCCGCGACTCCAGGAGCCCGCCGACGCGGCCCTGCTTGATGTTCACGATGCCGCACGACCCGAGCTCGAGCGCGGCGCGGGCGTCGGAGGCGCTCCGGATCGACTCGTCCAGGCAGATCGTCGTCGCGATCCGGCGGGCGAGCGCGGCGTGGTCCACGAGGTCCTCGTGGTCGAGGGGCTGTTCGACCATGAGCAGATCGAGCGCGTCGAGCGCCTCGAACACCGGCAGGTCGGTGAGCTCGTACGCGGCGTTGGCGTCCACCGACAGCACCGCATCGGGGAACGCGGCGCGCACTGCCGTCACGGGCCCGACGTCCCAGCCGGGTTCGATCTTCAGCTTGATACGGCGGTAGCCGGCGTCGAGGTACCCGCCCACCTGCTCGACGAGCGCCTCCACCGACGCCGCGATCCCGATCGAGACGCCGCACGCCACGCGGTCCTTGTCGGCCCCGAGGTAGGTGGCGAGCGACTCGCCCCGGCTGCGGAGCCACGCGTCCAGCGCCGCCATCTCGAGTGCCGCCTTCGACATCCGGTGGCCGCGCACCCAGTCCATCGCCGCGGCGAGGCCGTCGGGTTCCACCTCGCCGGCGCGGAGCACTGAGGGCCCCAGGTGGTCCCGCAGCACCAGCCACGATGCCTCGTTGAACTCGTCGGAGTACCGGGGGAGCGGCGAGGCGACGCACTCCCCCCACCCGACGACCCCGTCGTCCGTCTCGAGGCGGACGAGCACCGCCTCCTTCTCGCGCTCCTCGCCGAACGACGTCCGGAACGGCCGCAGCAGCGGCAGCGCGACCAGCCGGAGTTCGATCGCGGCGACCTCCATCAGCCACCCACCTCCGGACGTTCCTCGGCGTGCTCCGGCCGCGCCAGCAGGTACGCCGGCGCGGCGTCCGGGCCGCCGGGGTCGAACGCCGTCACCACCATGCCCAGCGCGATGCACTCCTCCAGGGCGTCGGCCACCGCATCCCGCCACGCCGCGGCCAGGGCGGGGTCCGAGGTCCGCAGCTCGAGGTGGTCACGCACGGTCTCGACCCGGAACCCGCCCTCGCGCCCCGGCCCGGGATCGCCCGTTCGTTCCGGCTCGCCGTCGGCGTTCCTCACCACCACGAGCTCCTCGCCCGGCGGTGGGGGCCGTCGCGCGGGCCGCGCGTCGAGGTCCCACCGGGCCTCCAGCCGGTCGGTCCGTTGGCCCCGATTGAGGACGTCGGTCATGTCGCCGTAGAAGTGTCGGTGGAACCGATCGGCCGTGCACCCGAGCTTGTTCGTGTTGAAGTGCGCGTTCCGCGTCTGCATCGGATCGAACGTCCACCGCACGACATGGGCCCCGGCCTCCAGCGCGGCGGCCCGCTGCGCGAGCTTCAGCGCGAACCCGGTCCCACCGTCGCGGAGCGCCGGCACCACCGCCAGCATGTGCGAGTGGACGTGGAGCCCGTCCGCGGGGTCGTTGCCCATCCACCCCAGGACGTAGCCGATCATCTCGCCGTCCCGGAACGCCCCGTACGGCGTGTTCCCGCTCCCCTGGAACGCCCGGATGACCTCCCGCGGCAGCAGCTGGTAGTGCCCCCAGGTGGCGATCATGACGTCGAGGATCGTGCCGGCGTCCTCGAGGTCCCGGAGCGGGCGCACCTCGACCCCGGCCGCCCGGGCCGCCTCGTCCGCGAGCTCCCACGCGTCCGACATGACGCCCGAGTCTATGCGGCCCGCAAACGCGGGAACCCGCGACCCCGGAAGGCCGCGGGTTCCCGATCGATCCCCGGTGTGGCGTGTGGCTCAGCCGCCCTCGGGAGGCGGCAGCTCCTGCCACTCGCTCTCCTCGATGCCCTGGCCGCGACGGCGCTTGAAGAACGCGGCGATCGCTGCGATGACACCGGCGAAGAACACGAACAGGAAGAACTTCTTCTTCCCGCTCCCCTTCTCCTTGTCCTTGCTCATCCCGCCTCCTCTCGTGCTGGTGGGCCTGGATGGACTTGAACCATCGACCTCATCCTTATCAGGGATGCGCTCTAACCAAGCTGAGCTACAGGCCCGGGGGCTGGACGGGCCCTCGACCCGGCCCTCACGCCAGCGAGGATACCCGCGGCCGCGAAACCGCGCCAATTCGACCAGCGGGAGCGGGTTCCGGGCTTCGCGAGGGGGCTAGCGGCGCTCGGTGAGCGTGATCTCGATGCCGCCCACGAGGTCCGCGATCAGGTTGTACATGAACGTCGCGAGCAGCTTCACGAGCGACCAGAACACCACCATCACGAGCCCCACGGCGAACGCCCGGGAGAGCAGCCAGAACCCGTTGATGTGGAAGATCTGGGGGGCGGTCGTGCCCGAGGGGGTGTTCTCCTTCTGGTACAGCAGCGTGTCCACGGACTTCGCGATGCTGTCGATCACTCCGATCGCGGACAGGATGTTGTACAGGATCGTGAACGCGATCAGCACCACGATCATCACGCAGAAGTAGAAGAGCAGCGAGTACTTGAACACGGACCACGGCCCGATCCGCTTCATCATCACTCGGGTCTTGCGGACCGTCCCCGTGCTCGGCGCCGCCTTGGGCGCCTGGGTGGGGGTCCTGACCTCGACGGTGCGAGCCATGCCTGGCTGGTGTCCTCTCGGTTCGGCCGAGGCGGCCTACGACGCCCGGGGGGCGTCCGGCCGGCCTGCGCGGGTGGTGATGGTCATGTTGTATCCGTCCTCGGCGCCGACGGCAAGCACGTTGAGCCCCCGGGCCGAGATCGCGACGAAATCGCGACGGTGCATCATACGGGCTCGGCGGCCGCCGTCCCCGGCCCCGCGGCCGGTCCGAACGGGCCCGCGAGGAACCGCAGGTGCGCCGGACCGAGCACCCCGACGGCGGTCAGCGTGACGATCCAGTCGGCCGTCGTGACGTGGTCCTGCACCACGAGCGCCCCCGCCCCGGCCACCAGGCTGAACACCACGAGCAGCGCGAACCCCACCGCCGCCGGAAGCCGGCGCCGCAGGCCAAAGCCCACCACCACGGCGCCGGCGAACCCGACCACGATCATCGCCACCCCGGCCGCGTCGCCCATGACCGGGGCATGATCCCACGCGGCCGGGCCGGGTAGGCTCGCCGTTCGCATGGAACAGCCCGACACCGCACCCGGACCCCGCGTCGCGACCATCGGCCGGGGCACCGCCCGGGCGACGCCCGACGCGGCCCTCCTCGCGCTCGAGGTGTGGGCCGAGCTCGACACGCCCGAGGCCGCGCTCGACGAGGTCGCCCGGCGCACCACCGCGCTGACGGTCGTG
>DATLUW010000021.1:0-4341 GCA_035577825.1 Actinomycetota bacterium
TGCCTGGGCCTGTGCGAGCGCTGCGGCGGCAACCGGAACCTCGGCGAGTGCTCGTGCACCGACGAGCCCGTCGACGACCGCTGGTCCGCCTTCGACGCCCTGTTCGCCGACGCCCCGGACGGCGCCGGCGCGTAAGCCGCCATTCGGAGATCCGACGACCCAAGGAAGGAACCACCGTGGCCACGCCCAAGAAGAAGACCCCGAAGAACAAGACGGCTTCGCGCGCGTCGAACTGGAAGACCCACCCGACGACCTACGCGGACTGTCCGCAGTGCCACCAGCCGAAGCTGCCGCACCGCGTGTGCGGGAACTGCGGGTACTACGCCGGCCGCCAGGCCATCGAGGTCGAGTAGGAACGCGCGTGGCCCAGCCCCCGGGCCCGTCGGCCCCTTCCTCCACCGCGGCCGGCTCGCCGGACGGATCGAGCTCCGAACCGTCTCCGGCGGCGGTCGAGCGCGACGCCGAGGCGCTGGCGGGCGCCCTCGGGGCGACGATGGGGGTGGAGTTCACCGACACCGGCCTCGCCGTGACGTCCCTGACGCACCGTTCGTACGCGTTCGAACGCGGCCTGACGGTGACGAACGAGCGCCTCGAGTTCCTGGGCGACGCGGTGCTCGGCCTGGTCGTGACCGACCTCGCGTTCCGGCAGTTCCCGGACCTCCCGGAGGGCGAGCTCGCCAAGCTCCGCGCGGCCACCGTGAACATGACCTCGCTGGCCGACGTCGCCGGAGAGCGCGGCCTGGGCGACCTGGTGCTGCTCGGCCGGGGTGAGGAGCTCTCGGGCGGCCGCGGCAAGGCGAGCATCCTGGCCGACGCGATGGAGGCCGTGCTCGGCGCGGTCTACCTCGACCGCGGCCTCGACGTCGCCACCGAGCTGATCGTCCGGCTGTTCCAGCCCCGCATGGAGGCGTACGCCCGCGGCGAGGGCGACCGCGACTACAAGACCGTGCTGCAGGAGCTCTCGGCGCAGGAGGTCGGGAGCGTCCCCGACTACCGCGTCGCCGCCCGCGGGCCCGACCACATGAAGGAGTTCACCGCCACCGTGTACCTCGCGGGCGTCCCGTGGGGGCAGGGCACCGGGCGGTCGAAGAAGGAGGCCGAGCAGCAGGCCGCGCGCGAGGCCTATGCGCGCATCCAGGCCGGCGAGCGTCCGGAGGCCCGGGACAGGAGGGGAGGCTAGGTGGAGCTGCCCGAGGTCGAGGTCATGCGGCGCGACCTGGAGAAGGACGTCGTCGGCAAGCGCATCAAGGAGGTCGACGTCCGCCAGGGACCGAACGCCCTGCGGATCATCCGGCGCCACAACAAGCCGGGGACCAAGAGTGTGCGCAAGGAGTTCGCCGCGAAGCTTGCCGGCCACAAGATCACCAAGGTCGAACGCAAGGGCAAGTACATCCTCATGCACCTCGAGGACGGCGACGTGCTCGTCGTGCACTTCGGGATGAGCGGGCAGTTCCTGCGGGCGACGAAGCGCCAGCCGGCGCCGCCGCACACGCACATCGTGATCACGTTCCAGCAGGGCGGCGACCTCCGCTACGTGGACCCGCGGACGTTCGGGGAGCTGTTCGTGACGACCGCCGACGAGCTCGGCAAGGTGAAGGAGCTCGCGCACATCGCGATCGACCCGCTCGAGGACACGTTCACGTGGGGGGCGTTCGGCGAGTACCTGTACCAGCGTGAGGCCCAGATGAAGCCGCTGCTGATGGACCAGAAGGTCATCTCCGGCCTGGGGAACATCTACTCGGACGAGGTGCTGTTCGCGGCGGGCCTCCGCCACGACCGCATGTCGAACACGCTGTCCTCGGGCGAGGTCCGGCGGCTGTACCGGGCGATCCAGGAGATCGTGCAGGACGCCATCCGGTACCGCGGGACGACGCTGCCGGACGAGGCGTACGTCGACCTGTTCGGCAAGCCGGGCGAGTACCAGAACGAGCTCAAGGTCTACGGGCGCAAGGGTCTACCGTGCCGGCGGTGCCGCACGCCGATCGAGAGCGTGACGCTCTCCGGGCGGCGTTCGTACTTCTGCCCCCAGTGCCAGTCCTGAGCTCGAACTGATCCGGCGGCTTCCGTCCGGCGAACGCCGGGGCGTAGGGTTCGACTTCGCACGGCCGCGCCGTCGGTTCGATCGCGGCCGTCATCGGAAAGGGGGAGGTGCATGTCCGGACACGATTCGGCGGAAGCGAACGCCGATGTGGTTCGCAGGGTCGAACAGGCCTGGCAGGACAACGACATGGACGCGATCGACGGGCTGATCGCCGAGGACTTCGAGGCCCACACGCCGGGAGCGGATCAGCTGCCGCCGGGCCGCGAGGGGGCCAAGGCCGCGCACCAGCAGTCGCTCGGGGCGATGGTCGGGCGGCAGGCCACGATCGAGGACCTGGTCGCCGAGGGCGATCGCGTCGTGGTTCGCGTTCGGCTGCAGGCCACGAACAGCGGGACCGGGTTCCCGTGGTTCGGCGCCGAGGCGAACGGCAACCCGCTCGACTTCGAGTGGATCACCGAGTACCGGCTCGAGGGTGGCAAGGTCGTCGAGACGTGGGCGCAGATCGAGACCGCCAAGTTCATGCAGCAGCTCGGGGTCATGCCGGGGGGTGACGACTGATGGGCGACGAGGAGCGGAACAAGGAGCTCAACCACGAGTTCTTCCGGCGGGTGTTCACCGAGCACGACGCCGACGCCGTCGACGACCTCCTCGCCGAGGACTTCCGCGAGCACGTGCGTTTCCCGGGGTTCTCGATGGACCGGGAGGGCGCGCGGGCGTTCTTCAAGGAGATGTTCGAGGCGTTCCCGGACCTGACACCGGAGATCCACTCGATGGTCGCGCAGGGCGACCGGGTGTTCATCCGGTCGTCGTTCACGGGGACGCACTCCAAGGAGTTCATGGGCGTGCCGACGACGGGGCGGAAGCTCACGGTCGACAACTTCGACATCGTTCGCATCGAGGACGGTCGGGCGACCGACCACTGGGGCATCTTCGACGTGATCGGGATGCTCGGGCAGATGGGTGTGCTGCCGGGGCCGGAGGCCAGCGGCGCTCCCGATGGCGGCGCTTCCTAGCCCGCCTCAGTCGAACTCGGCGCCCGCGTCGCGCATCAGCTGCTCGGCGCGGGCGCCGTCGCCTTCGTGCAGGTCGACCGCGGCGATGGCGTGGGAGAGCACGGTCACCGGAAAGCCCAGCCGCCGCGCGTCGAGCACGGTGTCCTTCACGCAGTAGTCGGTGGCGAGTCCGCCGATCACGACCCGTTCGATGCCGTGTTCGCGCAGGATCCGCTCGAGCGCGGTGGCGGCCTCCTCGCCGGTCTCGGGATCCCGAACGGTGAACACGCTGTACCCGTCCTCGCCGCCGGTTCCCTTCCGTAGGACGACCGCGTCATCTGCCACGTCGAGGTCCGAGTGGAACTCCGCCCCCCACGTCCCGCCCACGCAGTGCACCGGCCACACACCGCCGTCGACCTCGAAGTGCGGGGTGTGCTCAGGGTGCCAGTCCTGCGAATACACGAGGAACGCCCCCGCCTCGCGCGCGGCCGCGATCTCCCTGTTCACGGCCTCGGGCACGCGTTCGCCGCCGTGCACGGAGAGCGAACCTTTCGGATCCGCGAAGTCGTTCTGCACGTCGACGACGATGAGCGCCGTGGCCCCGTCGTACGCCGCCCTCACGCGAGCTCCGGACGTCGACGGGAGGCCGGCGTGGCCGACGTCGAGAGGAGCGCCTGCGGACTCGATCGAACCCCGAACGACGACGCGGGATACACGGCAGCGGGAGCGTACTCCCGACGTTCTCCTGCGGAAACCGTCGACGGTCGCCCTGGGAAGTCCTGCTCGCTGTCCGCCCATCCCGGTACTGCTCGCGAGCGTTCGAGTTGGGGGAGGGGCTAGTCGGAGTGGGCCGCCCGACTCGATCCGAGACCCTTCCGCTCGAGTTACGACGCTGTGGACTCGCCCTCGGCATAGGGGGAAAGAAGGAACGAGAAGCGAGCGATTCGAGGCGCCCAGAGCTGAAATGGCTCGAGGTCCTGGATCGTCACGAGCTTCGACGAATCCGCGAGCCCGTTCGCAAGACGCCTCCATGCTTCAACGTCGGCTTCGTTGATCGCGCCGACGATGTCGTTCGTCGAGCGGGAACTTGTTTGGCGGGGCCGCATGCCGGCCACGAAGTCCGCCCAGCGTTCGCTCCGATCACGGAAGCGCAAACCACCCTTGACGGCCCCGGCTTTCTTCGCTGCCAGCACGTTCTCGAGCAGCTTCGCGTGGCCGCTCAACAAGCCCAGCAGGATCACAACGGCCTCGTACTCCCCGGGCGAGTGGTCGTCGCCGAGGAACCGGGAGGCCGGTGTGAGATTGCGG
>DATLUW010000022.1:0-9957 GCA_035577825.1 Actinomycetota bacterium
CCGCGGCCCCCGCTCCGCCGACCGCCGTCGGACCCGCCCCCGCGCCGGCGGCGCTCTCGACGGCCCCGGCCGAGCCACCCGACCCGAGACCTCCCGCGACCCCCGCCCCGGCGCCGCCCGCGGCGCCGAGCGCGATCGCGCCGGAGTCGTCGTCATCGTCGTCCTCGCCCTCGAGCGAGCCCGTCGGCGGTGGCGGTGGCGGTGCAGGTGGTCCGCCGATCGCCGCCGGCGGCTGATCCGTTCCCGGCGGCTGCGGCGGCACGGGCGGAACCGGTGGAGCGGCCGGCATCGGCGGCGGGGGAGGAGGTGGGCTCGGCTGCGCCTCGGCGTCGTGGTCGTGCGAAGGTGGCGGTTCGCGTTCCTGATCCTCGGACACGGCGCTCCTCGTCGGGGGGGACGGCGATTCTCGCGCACTGCCCGGTACGAACTCCACCCATTTGGGCGGAGTCGCAGGACCCGCCGTGTAGACTCGGGCGTCGTGGAAACGAGGGACCAGCCGGCTTCCGCGCGCCCCGGGGAAGCGGAGGCGGTTGCCGACGCCCAGCCCGCCACCACCCCCGGCAACGGCGCACCGGCCGGGGGGCACATGGTCGTCAAGGCTCCCCACGAGGGCCACCTGATCACCGAACCGGGCCCTGAGGACCTCGACGAAGGCGTCGTCGAGGAACGCCGCGTTCCGCGCGTCATCCCCCGCGTCGAGCCGCGGACCACCGACGACCTCGCCACCGAGGCGCCGACCCAGCAGCGCTACCCGGTCAAGATCAGCCGCTCGCTCCGCAACCTGTGGGGCGCCCGCGAGCTCGTGTTCGGACTGGTCGAGCGCGATCTCCGCGTCCGGTACAAGCAGGCGCTGCTCGGCGTGTTCTGGGCGGTGCTGAACCCGCTGCTCACGATGGTGTTGTTCAGCTTCGTGTTCGGGAACCTGGCGAAGTTCTCGCAGACGACCGGCGGCGTGCCGTACCCGCTCTTCGCGTACTCGGCGCTCGTGCCGTGGTCGCTGTTCCAGTCGGCGACGAACTACTCGATCAACTCGATCATCGCGAACGCCCCGATCGTGCGGAAGATCTACTGCCCGCGCGAGGTGTTCCCGATCGGGGCGGTCATCTCGTCGTCGGCGGACTTCCTGATCTCGATGGCGATCCTGTTCCTGATGTGCTTCGCGTACGGGTACTACCCGACGTGGACGTGGCTCGCGCTGATCCCGCTGCTGCTCGTGCTGTGGGTGCTGATGCTCGCGCTGGCGCTGTTCTTATCGGCGACCGTCGCGTATTTCCGCGACGTCCGGTACATCGTGCCGAGCGTGCTGCAGGCGCTGCTGTTCCTGACGCCGATCGCGTACTCGATGCAGACGCTGCAGCAGCGCGTGCCCCTGTTCCAGAACAACCCGCACGCGATCACGATCTACAAGTTCCTGAACCCGCTGGCGCCGATCATCGACGGGTTCCGCCGCGCGCTCGTCGGGACGCCGGCGCCCGGGCAGACGGTCGCGCACACGCAGTGGCCGGAATGGGTGCCGTTCCTCGTGGCGGCGGCGTACAGCACGATCGCGCTGATGTGGGCGTACTGGTGGTACAAGCGGCGCGACGGCTACCTGGCGGACGTGATCTGAGGATGGCCTCGGCATCCCCGGTCGTCACGATGGACCACGTCTGGAAGCGCTACCGGCTCGGCGCGCGGCGCAAGGGCCACGTGAAGCGCCGGACGCTGGCCGGCGAGTTCTCGCTCTCCCTGGAGCGCGCCGGCCTCCGCAAGAAGGCCGAACCGATGAAGCACCTGTGGGCGCTCGCCGACGCCACGTTCGACATCCAGGAGGGCGAGTCGGTCGGCATCATCGGCCCGAACGGGTCCGGCAAGTCCACCGCGCTGAAGCTGATCTCGAAGATCACGCTGCCGTGGGCCGGGCACGTGCAGACGCGGGGTCGGGTCGGTTCGCTGATCGAGATCAAGTCGGGCATCCACCCCGAGCTGACCGGCCGGGAGAACATCTTCCTGTACGGCTCGATCCTCGGGCTGACGCGGAAGGACATCCGGGCGCGGTTCGACGACATCGTCGAATTCGCGGAGCTCGGGCGGTTCATCGACACGCCGACCAAACGGTACTCGAGCGGCATGGAGGTCCGGCTGGGGTTCAGCGTGGCCGTCCACCTCGAACCCGAGGTGCTGCTCGTCGACGAGGTGCTGGCGGTCGGCGACGAGTCCTTCCAGCGCCGCTGCCTGACCCGGATGGACGAGCTCAGGGCGAACGGCCAGACGCTCCTGTTCGTCTCGCACATCCTGCCGGACGTGCGGCGCCTGTGCCCTCGCGTGATCTACCTCGACCGGGCGATGGTGCGCGCCGACGGCCCCGCCGACGAGGTGCTGCAGCTGTACCTCAAGGACGTGAGCGAGCGACAGGCCGAGTCGAACGGCCACGAGCCGGTCGAGGCCTCGTCCGAGGCGCCCGCGTAGCCCGCCGGATCTCATCCCGCGTGGAGCGGGCCAACCGTCTCCGATCCCGTACGGCGATCGTCCCCAATGCGGGGGACGTTCGCATGGCCGAGAATGCCGCCATGGCCGGTTCGTCGTGGAGATCGGGAAGCCGGGGAGCGGGCGTTCGCCGGGGCCGCGGGCCCGCGGGGCGTTCCCTCTGCCTGGCGATCGTCGCGGTCGTCCTGGGAACGTTCGCCGGGAGCCCGGCCGGGGCCGCCGCGCCCCGGGCTCCGACACATCGCGCGGCCGCCGGGGCGTGCGCGCTGCCGAAGGGTTCCACCGAGGGCGTGGAGAACTGGCAGCGGCACCTCCGCCCGGCGGGCACGCTGCGCGCGATCATGCTGTTCGTCGACTTCCCGGACGCCGCGGCGGCGGGAGATCTCGCCGACTACTCGGCCGAGCTGCTCCCGGGCGGCCCGCGGTGGTTCTCCCGGGCTTCGTACGGGCGGGTGCATCTCGCCGTCACCACGGTCGACGCGTGGGTCGACATGCCGCACGACACGTCCCACTACGCCGGCTATTCGACGAGCTTCGACGCGCAGCGGGACTACATCGTCGACGCGATGCACGCCGCCGTGGTCCAGCAGGGCGTCGACTTCACCGGGTTCAAGCTCATCTACGTCGTCCCGACCACGGCCGCGACGTCGCTGGCGACCTCGCCGGCGTTCGTCGCCGGATCGGGCGGCGGGGCCTCGACGGACGGGTTCGAGATCGACTACGGCGCGACGTTCGGCCAGGACATGTGGTTCTGGGGATTCAAGGTGCTCGACCACGAGACCGGTCACACGTTCGGGCTGCCCGACCTCTACGCCTTCCAGGGGTCGAACGATCACCGGTTCGTCGGCGGCTGGGACCTGATGGGCCTGATCTCCGGGCCCGCGCCCGACTACCTGGCGTTGGAGAAGTGGCGGCTCGGGTGGCTCGACCCCGCGCAGGTCGCCTGCGTCAACGAGCGCGGCACGAGCCTTCGGACGCTGACGCCGCTCGAGCGGGCCGGCGGGAAGAAGCTGCTGGTGCTTCGAACGGGAACCGCCACCGCCGTTGTCGTCGAGGACCGTCAGGCCCTGGGCAACGATGCCAGGACGTGCTCGACGGGCGCATTGATCTACGAGGTCGACTCGAGCGTCGCCACCGGTCACGGCCCCGTTCGGGTCGAGAACTCGCACCCGGGGTTCGCGGGGACGTCGACGTGCGGGCCGCTCGACCACGCGACCTTCGGCGTGGGGCCCGGCGCCGTTTCTGAGTTCCACGACGACGCCGACGGCATCACCGTCCACGTCCTCGGGATCACGTCCACCGGCAACGTGCAGCTCCGGGTCCGCCGAACCACGCCGTTCCCGCCCCCTGCCGAGCGATAGGCGGGCCGGCTGCCTCATACGGTGCCGGTGCGCGGCGGCGAGCCCCGTCGCAGGCGCCCGGCCACGCCGCTCGCGACGCGCCCGCCCGTGCGGCGCCACGCCATGACGGCCGTCGCGGTCGTCTTCGCGCGGGGGTTCGGCTTCGGCACGGCGCGTTCGTAGCCGAACTCCTCGAGCTGATCGCCGGCCACCGACTCCACGACGGCGAGCTGGCGCGGCGTCATCTGCGTCCGCCAGTCGCGGCCGCTCTCGCCCGGCGGACGGACGACGCCGCTCCGGCGCATCTTGTCGGTGAGCGGGATGTTCGAGGTGTCCTCGTACGAGAGCATCGCGGGCGTGTACTCGAGGTCGAGGAACTCGCAGAGGCCGCGGAGCTTGCGCTCCGGCTCGGCGATGAGGTCCTCGTAGCGGAGCTCGCGGTAGCGATCGGGCCCCAGGCGTTCGCCGGCCTTCCGGGCCCGCCTGACCCGGCCGGCCCAGTACTCGGCCGCGCCGGTGAACGACGACGGAGCGAACGGCTGCTCGCGGAGCGACAGCACCACGTCGCGCCCGTCGCGGACGAGGTGCACGAACCTCGCCTCGGGGAACAGATCCGCCAGCATCCGCATGTGCATGAGGAACGGCGGCGTCTTGTCGCCGTACCGGCGCTTGCCGTGCGACTCGGCGTACACCGCGTACACGCGCCGGATCGCCTCGGGGTAGTCGGGGGCGGTCCCCGTGAGGCGATTGCGGACGAGCGAAGGGTCAACCCGCCAGGCGAGGAACCGGTCGTGGTGCAGCAGGTCCTCGGCGAGCAGGTGCAGGTCGATCCCGGTGCCGTCCGGCGCGGCATAGCGCCCCACCCGGCGGTGGAAGCTCACCGGAAAGTAGGACTCGGGTGGGATCGCGATGTCCGGGTGCTGCTCGAACATCACGCGCAGCATCGTGGTGCCCGATCGTCCGCAGGCGACGATGAACGGGAACGGCGGCCGGTGCTCGGTCACGGGCGCACACGGTAGCCGACCGCCGGGTGGCCCCGGCGGCGCGCGCTGCTAGATTCGGCCTCCAGTGGGGGACAGCGGCCGGCCCAACGTGCTGTTCGTCGTGCTCGACACGGCGCGGGCCGACCATTTCGGGCCGTTCCACGGCAAGGGCTACACGCCGGCGTTCAACGACCTCGCCGAACGCGGCCGGGCGGCCGTGGCGATCAGCACGTCGCCGTGGACCGTGCCGTCGCACGCCTCGATGTTCACCGGGCTGCTGCCGTTCGACCACGGGGTGACCGGCGCCGCGGCCATCACGCCCGACCGCCGCCTCGCTTCGCTGCGGCCCGCCATCGAACGCCACGCGGAACGGTGGCTCCCGTCGGTGTTCTCGCGGGCGGGGTACCGGACGGTCGGCGTCTCTGCGAACGTGTGGATCACTGGGGAGATGGGGTTCGACCTCGGGTTCGACGAGTTCCATCCGGTGGGGATGGCGCGGATCACGCCGCGGGGCGCCGAACCCGACCACCACTGGCGGGCCCGCGACCTCGTGCCCGAGGGGGTGCGGCGGCGGGGCAAGCGCGCCGCCCGGTACCTGCGCGACGCGCGCAAGGGGCGGGACTTCGGCCTTCGGGAGGCGCTGCAGCGCGTTCGTGAGCTGGCCGGGTCGGCGGGCGACCGGCCGTGGTTCCTGTTCGTGAACGTCATGGAGGCGCACGCGCCCTATCTGCCGCCGCCGGGGTTCGGCGAGCTGGCGCCGAGGGACCGGTACAAGGGTCCGGCGCTGAACCACCGGACGATGGGCGACGCGTTCGTCGCCGCGTACAACGTGGGCGCGGCGGACGAGCTGCTCAAGGAGGAGCTGGTGCTGCTCCGGCGCCTGTACAGGGCGGAGGTCGAGTACGTGGACACGTTCCTGGCGGGGGCGTTCGAGGCGATGGCGCCGCTCCTCGACCGGACCCTCGTCGTCGTGACGGCCGACCACGGGGAGAACCTGGGGGAGGACCACCGGCTCGGCCATGTCGGCGCGTTGGACGAGCGGCTGGTGCGGGTGCCGCTCGCGGTGGCCGGGCCGGAGCTGCCGCACATCCGGGAGGCCGACTCCCTGGCGTCGCTGCCCGCGCTGGTCGCGGACGCGGCCGGCATCGACGGGCACCCGTACGCGCCGCACGAGGGGCCGGCCGTCGCCCAGTACGAGTCGACCTGGAACCACCTCCGCAGGGCCTCGGAGGTCGGCGAGCGCTACGCGCTCTCGGCCGAGCAGGCCGCCTTGCTGCACTCCCCGATGTCGCTCGCGACGGACGGGCGGTCGTGGCTCGTGCGGACGGACAGAACCGAACGCGCGTGGTCGGCCGTGGGCGAGGACATCGACGACGCCGGGCTCCGCGCGGTGCTCGACGGCCTGCCGGCCCGGCCGGAGCCGCCGGCCGCGACGGGGGCGACACCCGAGGAGGAGGCCGAGATCGAGTCGCGCCTCGGCGAGCTCGGGTACCTCTGATCCGGCGGCCCTCGGGCGTTCAAGGCTTGCGAGGGTGGGGAGAGCCTCGTCGACCCCGGGAACGTGCTCCGTGCTTCCGGGGTGCGGCCGGATCGCGGGGCTATCATGAGGCGCCGTCGACCCGACCGGGAGATCGTTGTCGAACCCAATGCACGTTCCGCTCGCGCTGCCGGACATCGGGCCGGACGAGGAGGCGGAGGTCCTCGCCGTGCTCCGGAGCGGCCGACTCGCGCTCGGGCCCAAGGCGGACGAGTTCGAACGGCAGGTGGCGCAGTTCTCCGGGTTCCCGTTCGGGATCTCCGCGAACAGCGGCACGACCGCCCTGCACCTCGCCGTCAGGGCGCTCGGGTTCGGGCCGGACGACTGCGTGGTGACGACGTCGTTCTCGTTCATCGCGTCGTCGAACTGCCTGCGCTACCAGGGCGCCGAGCCGGTGTTCGTCGACATCGACCCCGCGACGCTGTGCATCTCGCCCGAGCTGGTGCGCGAATACCTCGACTCGTGCAAGGACGACGGCGACGACCTCCGCGATCCGAGGACCGGGCGGCGCGTCGCGGGCGTCCTGCCCGTGGACGTGTTCGGGCACCCCGCCGACCTCCCGGCGATTCTCGAAGTCGCGCGCGCCTGGCAGCTCCCCGTGATCTCCGACTCCTGCGAGGCGCTCGGCAGCCGGTACCGCCGCGGTGACGGCACGTGGGTCCACGCCGGCACGGGCGCCGACGTGGCGACGTTCGCGTTCTACCCGAACAAGCAGATCACGACCGCCGAGGGCGGCATGGCCGTCGTGACCGACCCCGACCTCGAGGAGCGCATCCGCAGCTACCGGAACCAGGGCCGCCGGCCCGGCGACTCGTGGCTGCACCACTCGCGGCTGGGGTTCAACTACCGGCTGGACGAGCTGTCGGCCGCGCTCGGGGTGGCGCAGATGCGGCGCGTCGACGAGATCCTCGCGAAGCGGGCGGCCGTGCACGCCATGTACGCGTCGGCGCTGGCGGAGGTGGACGGGGTGTCGGTGCCGCGAGTGGCCGAGTGGGCCCGGCCCGCCTGGTTCGTGCAGGCCGTCCGCGTGCAGGGAGACGTCGACCGCGACCGCGTGATCGAGGTGCTGGGTCGCGACGGGGTGGAGGCCAAGGCGTACTTCGAGCCGGCGATCCATCGCCAGCCGCCGTATGCGGGCGACGATTCGCTCCTCGCGATGCCGCTCCCCGAGACGGAGGCCGCGTCGGCGAAGACGCTGATCGTGCCGTTCTGGGCGAACATGACCGAGGAGCACGTGGCGCGGGTGGTCGAGGTGCTCACGTCGGCGATCTCGGAGGTCCGCGGCCGGTGACGCGCCCGCTCGGCAACCTCCGGGGACCCCGTCGTTTCGTGCGGGCGGGTGTTCGATGAGGCGCCCGCGGGACGCCGACACGCCGCCGCCGCAGCACCGGTTCGGACCGCATGCGCTCCTGCAGCCGACCGGCTTGAAACGGACGCTGTTCTTCCTGACGTGCGACCTGATCATCTTCGCCGGGTCGCTCGTGCTGTCGTTCCTGATCCGGTTCGACGGGAACATCCCGCCCGAGTACCGGCGGGCCATCCCGGTCTTCTACCTGATCGCGATCGGCCCGAAGGTGATCGCGAACGCCGCATTCCGGCTGTACCACCTGACCTGGCGGTTCGTGAGCACGCGGGACATCATCTCGGTGTTCCTCGCGTCGCTCGTCGGGACGACGGCGTTCGGGACGGCGGTGTTCTTCCTGCACGACTCGCTGCACATCCCGACGATCCCGCGTTCGATCCTCGTGCTCGACTTCGTCCTGTCGATGGTCGGCGTGGCCGGCATCCGGATGGCCAAGCGCATCTACCAGGTGGTCACGCTCGGCGGGCGCGACGACGGGCGGCGGCTGCTGATCGTCGGCGGCGGCCGGGCTGGGGAGAAGCTGCTCCGGGAGATCACCCACGACCGCGTGAGCGGCTACCGCCCGGTCGGCGTGATCGACGACTCGCCGTTCAAGCACGGGACCTATCTGCACGGCGTCCGCGTGCTCGGCGGGCGCGGGCTGATCCCCCGGGTGGTCCGCGAGGAGCGGGTCGACGAGGTCATCGTCGCCATGCCGAGCGCACCCGGGCCGGTGATCCGCGAGGTGGTCGTGTCGGCGCGGCAGGCGGGGGTTCCCTCGGTGAAGATCCTGTCGGGCATGGCGGCCATGCTCGAAGGCCGGGTCACGCTGGCGAGCGTCCGCGACGTGAAGGTCGAGGACCTGCTGAAGCGGCCGGTGGCCGAGCTCGACATGACGAGCGTCGGCGAGTACCTGTACGGCCGCACGGTATTGATCACCGGCGCGGCCGGTTCGATCGGCGCGGAGCTCGCGCGGCAGATCGCCCTCGTCGAACCCGGCCGGCTGGTGCTGCTCGAGAAGGACGAGACGCGACTGTTCGGGCTCGAGCTCGACCTCCGGCGGTGGGCGCCGCGCGTGCCCGTGTTCCCGGTGGTCGGCGACGTCCGCGACCGGCCGCGGATGCTCCAGGTGTTCCGGACCTACCAGCCCCAGGTGGTGTTCCACGCGGCGGCCTACAAGCACGTGCCGATGATGGAGGCGCACCCCCAGGAGGCCGTGACGGTCAACGTCCTGGGGACGAAGGTGCTGGCCGAGGTGTCCGCGGCCGCGGGCGCCGAGATGTTCGTGCAGATCTCGACCGACAAGGCCGTCAACCCGACCTCGGTGATGGGCGCGACCAAGCGGGTGGCCGAGATGGTCGTCCGCCGGCTGAACGAGACGAGCGGGACACGGTTCGTGGCGGTTCGGTTCGGCAACGTGCTGGGGTCGCGCGGTTCGCTGATCCCGCTGCTGGAGGAGCAGATCCGCCGGGGCGGCCCGATCACGGTGACCGACCCGCAGATGGAGCGCTACTTCATGACGATCCCCGAGGCGGTCCGGCTGATCCTCAAGGCCTCGACGCTCGGGGCCGGCGGGGAGGTGTTCGTCCTCGACATGGGCGAACCCGTCCTCGTGATGGACCTCGTCGAGGCGATGATCCGGCTGTCCGGCCTCGAGCCCGACGTCGACGTGCCGATCCAGTTCACGGGCATCCGGCCGGGCGAGAAGCTGAAGGAGGAGATCCTCCTCGCCGAGGAGGGCACCGAGAGCACGAACGTCGACAAGATCTTCGTGGCGAACCTCGGCCGCGAGCCCGACCCGGAGTCGCTGAACCGCGGCGTCGACCTGCTGGCCGACGCGGCCGCAGAGGGCGATCCCGGGCGGATCCGGCTGCTGCTGCAGGACGTGGTCGCGACGTACAGGCCGGTGCCCGGCGGCGAGAGCGACGAGACGCTCGCCGAGCTGCTCGAGGGGCCGGGCGGCCTGCCGCCGTTGTCGCCCGAGCCGAGCTGACCTTGGCATCGGCGTCGGGCGAACGCTGCCTCGTCACGGGCGGCGCCGGGTTCATCGGCTCGAACCTCGTCCGGGCGCTGCTGGAGCGCGGGTTCGCGGTTCGGGTGCTCGACAACCTGTCGACCGGCCGCGAGTCGAACCTCGCCGACGTGCTGGACGACATCGAGCTCCTCGAGGGGTCGGTCGCGCATCTCGCGACGGTGTCCCGGGCGTGCGAGGGCGTGTCGCGGGTGTTCCACGAGGCAGCCATCCCGTCGGTCGCGCGGTCGGTCGCGGCGCCGCTCGCGTCGCACGAG
>DATLUW010000023.1:0-6029 GCA_035577825.1 Actinomycetota bacterium
GTCGACGCGGCAGCTCGGGATGCGCGCGTGGCACGTCGAGCCAGCGCTGTGGGACATCATCGGGAAGGCGGCGGGGCTCCCGGTGTTCCGGCTCCTCGGCGGCGCCCGCACCCGCGTGCGCGCGTACGCGTCGACCGGCGAGCTCCGGAGCGGCGAGCAGCGCGCGGAGGACGTCGCCGCGCGCGTCGAGGAGGGCTTCACGGCGGTGAAGCTCCGCGTGCGCTTCATGACGGTCGAGGAGGACGTCGCCGTGGTGCGCACCGTGCGCGAGGCGCACCCAGACGTCACGCTCATGGTCGACGCGAACATGGGCTGGCGCACCCACGGCTTCGCCGAGTACCCGGAGTGGGACCTCGCCCGGGCCACGCGGTTCGCCCGTGAATTGGAGGACCTGAACGTCGCCTGGCTCGAGGAGCCGCTCGACCAGTTCGACTACCGCGGCTACGCGGAGCTCCGCCGAAGGACGTCCGTTCCGCTGGCGGCGGGGGAGATGCTGAGCGACCTCCACGGGTTCCGCGACATGGTCGAACACCGCGCGGTCGACGTCCTGCAGCCCGACGCGATCCTGTCGGGCGGCATCCTGATGTCCCGCAAGATCGCGGGGATGGCGGAGGCGGCCGGCATCGGGTTCTCGCCGCACACCTGGACGAATGGCGTCGGCCTCCGCGTGAACATGCAGGTCATGGGCGCCACGACGGGGAACGTGTGGTGCGAGTATCCGATCGACCCACCGGGCTGGATCCCCGAGGTCCGCGACGCGATGCTCACCGAGCCGACGACCGTGGACCCCGACGGGTTCGTCACGATCCCGGACGTCCCCGGCCTCGGCATCGAGCTCGACGAAGACGCCCTCGGCAAGCACGGCGAAGAGGTCTGAACCCCGGCGTTTCCGCAGGCCAGCGCTGGAACGCGATCGGCGACCGGCTGGCCACGACCGCGATCGGTTCCATCGCCGTCGCCCCGAAGGCGCACCCTGCCCGGCACGCACGCCGTCATCGCCACCACGCACGGCAGGGGGTCTGGACGCTCGGGCTGGAGGGGCGCCCGGCCCCGCGGAAGGGGGTCCCGGTTCCGGGTTCAGACGGGGCCCACCCCCTAGAATGAACGGCCAATGGACAAGTTGGTCGTCGCTGGAGGCCGCCCGCTGCACGGCGCGGTCGACATCGGCGGAGCGAAGAACTCCGCCCTGAAGCTCCTGGCCGCCGCGCTGCTGGCGCCGGGGCGTTCGGTCATCGAGAACGTCCCGCGCATCGTCGACTGCCGGACGATGACCGAGGTCGTGGAGCACCTCGGCGCGAACGTCCGGTGGGACGGCCACACGGTCGAGATCGACGCCGCCCCCGTCGACTCCCAGGACGCGCCGTACGAGCTCGTCAGCCGGATGCGCGCGTCGATCATCGTGCTCGGGCCGCTGCTCGCGCGGTTCGGCCGGGCCCGCGTGGCCATGCCGGGCGGCTGCAACATCGGCTCCCGGCGCATCGACCTGCACCTGCGCGGCCTCGAGCGCATGGGGATCTCGTTCGAACAGGAACACGGCTACCTGGAGGCCACGGGGAGGCTCCAGGGGGCCGTCGTGTCGCTCGGCTTCCCGAGCGTCGGCGCCACCGAGAACCTGCTGATGGCCGCCGTCGCCGCGCACGGCACGAGCGTGATCGACAATGCTGCCCGCGAGCCGGAGATCGGCGACCTCGCCGACATGCTCACGGGGATGGGCGCCCGCATCGAGGGTGCCGGGACGCACACCATCGAGGTCGAGGGCGTCGACGGGTTCCGGCCGGTACGCCACGCCGTGGTGCCCGACCGCGTGGAGGCGGGGACGTTCGCGATCGCGACGGTGGCGGCGGGCGGCGACGTGCTCCTGAACGGCGCCCGGGCGGAGCACCTGGAGCTGCCGCTGTCGAAGCTCGCCGAAGCCGGCGCGGTGATCACCGACGAGGGCGACGGCGTCCGGGTTCGGATGGACGGCCGGCCGGAGGCGCTCGACCCGGTCGTCACGCTGCCGTATCCGGGGTTCGCGACCGACCTCCAGCCGCAGATGCTGGCCATGCTCGCGACCGCGCAGGGGACGAGCATCGTCGCCGAGAACGTGTTCGAGGGGCGGTTCATGTTCGTCGAGGAGCTCGAGCGCATGGGCGCCGACATCCTCACGAGGGGCAACCACGCGGTGATCCGGGGCGTCGACCGGCTTTCGGCGGCGCCGGTCCGGGCGCTCGACATCCGCGCCGGGGCTGCGATGGTCATCGCCGGACTCACCGCGGACGGCGTGACGGAGATCTCGGACGTGCACTTCATCGACCGGGGGTACGAGGGGCTCGAGGACAAGCTCACGGGGCTCGGCGCCGAGGTGCGGCGGGAGTCCGAGCGGTCGCCCGCCTTCGCGTGACCCGTCGGGTCGCCCGCGGTGGCCTGGCCGGGCTGGGCCTCGCGGCGCTCGCGCTTTCCGCCGCCCCCGCCACCGCAGCGTCCTCGTCGACGACCGCCACCGACGGCCGCGTCGCGGTGATCGTGATCGCGAACGGCATCACGTTCGAGGACGCCATGGGCGCGCCGGGCCTCCAGGCCGTCGCCCGGGCCGGCGGAGCGGGCGTGATGAGCGTGCGAACGGTCCCGGGCGACGCCGGCCCGGGCCACGAGCTCACGCTGGGCACCGGCGTCCGCAGCTCGGTCCCGTTCCCGACGGTGCACGTGGCGACCGTGGGCAACCAATCCGTCGTGCTGGGGTTCGACCGCATCGTCGCCGCGAACCGCCACCGCTCCGAGCCCGGGCTGCTGGGCTCGGTGCTGGAGGCGAACGGCCTGTCGGCATGCTCGTTCGGCGACGTCGCCGCCCTCGTGGCGATGGACCGGCAGGGGACGACCGGCACGAGCGAGGGATGCGACGTCGAGGTGTACGACTTCAGCCTGTCGCCGAAGGTGAGCGCGGACCCCGCGGCGCGGGCGGACGCGGCCGGGCGACTCTCGGCGGAGCTCGCCCTGCTCGTCCCGAACAGGCCCCGCGCGCTGCTGATGGTGCTCGGCGCGCAGCCCTCGGCGTCGATGGACGCCGTGCGGGACGAGCTCACGCCGTTCGTCATGGCGGAGGGCGCTCCGGCGTCACTGTTCTCCGCGACCGGCGACGAACACACCGTCACATCGGACACCACGCACCGCGACGGCCTGGTGTCGAACGAGGACGTCGCGCCGACGATCCTGCGGTTCTTCGGGATCGCCGCCCCCTCGGAGATGAACGGGCAGCCGATCGACATCGTCCGGGACACCGGGCCGCCGTTCACGTTGCACCGCAAGCATCTCGAGAACCGGCACATCGGGACTCCCGTCGCGCTGATGGCGCTCGTGTGGGTGGTGCTGGCGGGTGTGATCCCGATGCTGCTCATCCGGTTCCGGCGCCGCGTCCCCGGCTGGGTCGGGCGCGCGGGGACCGTCCTGCCCCTCACCGGCGCCTCGATCGGCATCGCCCTGCTGGCGGCGGGGAGGCTCCCGACCCTGTCGTACACGAACGCCGTCCCGCTCGTGCTGGCGATCACCGTGCTGGTGGCGGCGCTGGCGCTCGAGCTGCGGCGCTTCGGCGCGCTGGCGCCCGCGGCCGGCATTGGCGCGGCCGTGCTGGTCTATTACCTGTTCGACGCGATCCAGGGGTGGCCGGACACGCCGTTCACGCTGCTCGGTGGGACGGCGCTCGACGGGGCCCGCTTCTACGGCCTGCCGAACAACGCGACCGGGCTGCTGCTCGGCGCGTCGCTGTGGCTGGCCTCGGTGCTGGCGCCCTGGGCTGGGTACGGGCTGCTGGTGGCTGTCGGGCTGTTCGCCGGGTTCCCGATGCTCGGCGCCGACCTCGGCGGGGCGCTGACGATGTTCGTCGCGGCCGGGCTGTGGTGGGGGCTGCGAACGCGGGGACGCCTCAAGTGGGTCGACCTGCTGATCACCGGCGGCACGGTGGTGGCCGGCATGGCGGTGGTGCTGCTGGCCCAGGTGACGATCGCGTCGAAGCCGACGCACGGGACGAAGTTCGTCCATGAGGCGGGGGGCGGGCTGTCCGGCCTCGTCCGCCTCGCGACCGAACGCCTCGGGACCGGCATCCGGCTGATCGTCGACAGCCCGCTGTCCTGGCTGGTGATCGCCGGGCTGCCGGTCGCGCTGTACTTCGCGCTCCGGCCGCCGGGCGTCATCCGCGAGGAGCTCGAACGGTGGCCGCAGTGGCGCGCGGCGGTCCTCACCACGCTGGCCGCGGGTATCGTGGCCTACGTGGTGAACGACACGGGCGTGGCGGCCGCGGGGTTCGCGTTCGGGCTGGGCGCGGCCGGGCTGCTGTGGCTCCCGATGGTCGAGGGCCCGTGGTGGGAGCCGGCGGGCGGCACGGATCCCGCGCGCGGGCGCGCCCGCGGCCGGCCGGTCGCGGACGGCTGAGCGTGACGAACACCCCCGGCGGCGCCGAACCGCCGCGCCCCGACTTCGTCCCGCAACCCGCCGGAGCTCCCCGGCCGGACGTGTTCCCGTCACCGGGGCACCCACCGACGCAGATGGGCTGGCCGCCGGCCGGCCCGCCGGTTGCCGCCGAGCCCACCGACGGGCCGTGGGGGCCGGGGATGCGGGTGCCCTGGGGGTTCTGGGAGTCCGTCCTCGTGGGCGTCGTCGGGTTCCTGATCGGCGGGGTCCTCGCGGTCCCGATCATCGCCGGCAAGCAGCAGGGCGACCTCTCCGACCTGCAGTTCGCGGTGTCGGGGATCCTGGGCGAGCTCGGGCTGTTCCTGGCGGCCGCGGGCTGGATCCGTCTGCGGTATCGGCGGCAGGCCCGCTCGCTCGCGCTCGACCTGCGCCGGCCCGGGGACGCGGCGATCGGGTTCGGCATGGGGCTCGTGATCTACGGCATCGCCGTGTTCGGCATCGGGCTCGTGATCGAGATCGTCCTGCAGCAAGTCGCGGGCCACCAGATCAGCGCGCCGGACCAGGTGCCGAGCACGCTTGCCGGCTTCCCGCTGGTGCTCACCGGGTTCCTCGTCATCGTGTGCGCGCCGATCGCGGAGGAGCTGCTGTTCCGGGGCATGCTGTTCCGCTCGCTCCGGGATCGCCACGGCTTCTGGGCCGGCGCGATCGTGTCGTCGGTCCTGTTCGGCTCGGTGCACATCCAGGGCTGGGACCTGGGCTCGGCGCTGCTGTCGTCCACGCTGGCGTTTGTGGGGCTGGGGCTCGCCGCGCTGTACGAGTGGCGGCGCAACATCATCGCGAACATGGCCGCCCACGCCGCGTTCAACGTGGTGGGGTTCGTGCTGATCGTGTTCGGCGTGATTCCGCTCCGAACCCTCACGTGAACGCGGGCGACCACGAGCGTGCCGCCCGCGTGCTCGCCGCCGGCGGCGTGGTGGCATTCACCGGTGCGGGGATCTCGCAGGAGTCGGGCGTCCCGACGTTTCGCGACCCCGGCGGGCTGTGGGAGCGGTTCGACCCGGAACGGTTCGGGACGTGGACGGGGCTCGCGCAGGAGGCCATGACGCACCCGGACGCGCTGGCGGAGTTCCTCGCGGCGCTGCGGGCGACGATCGCCCACGCGCGCCCGAACGCCGCGCACCGCGCGCTGGCGGAGCTCCAGCACGCCGGCCTCGTGAACGCCGTGATCACGCAGAACGTCGACGGCCTGCACCAGGACGCCGGGTCGACGGACGTGATCGAGATCCACGGATCCCTGCACCGCCGCATCTGCCTGATGTGCGGCACGGAGGAGCTCGTCACCAGAGCGGTGTTCCTCGCGGGCCTCGGCCGGGCGATCGCGGGGCTGCGCACGGCGTTCGTGCCGAGCCTCGCATCGATCCTGCCGCGATGCCCCGTGTGCGGCGGGCCGACGCGGCCGGGGTTCGTGGCGTTCGGGGAGCCGCCGCTGCGCTTCGAGGAGGCCAAGGCGCTCGCCGCGTCGGCGCGGTCGATGGTGGTCGTGGGGACGGCGGGGGAGGTGGAGCCCGCGGCGATGCTCCCCCGGCTGACGCGAACGGCGGGGGCGCCGGTGGTGCACGTCGGCGGCGAGAGCCTCGTGGAAGCCG
>DATLUW010000024.1:0-7484 GCA_035577825.1 Actinomycetota bacterium
CCGATGCCGACGAGGACGGCCCCGAGCGTCGAGTTGTTGACCAGCTTCATGGCCGCCCCGGCGCCGAGGTCCCCGACGCGCCGCGGCGTCCCGAGCACCTCCAGCAGCGGCCTGGCGCGCTCGAAGTCCGGCTCGGGGCCACCGACCATGATGCGCAGCTCTCCCGCCTCGGCCCTCGGCGTGCTGCCGGTCACCGGCGCGTCCACGACGCCCACGCCCTCCGGCAGCCGGGCGGCCGTGTCGCGCACGGCGTCCGGGCCGACGGTCGACATGTCCACCAGCAGCGAACCGGGCGCCATCGCCCCGGTCGCGCCGCCCTCGCCGAACAGCACCGCCTCGAGCGCGTCGCGGTCGGTGAGCATCGTGATCACGACCTCGCGCCCGGCTGCGGCCTCCGCGGGCGTGGCCGCGACCTCCGCTCCAGCCGCGGCGAGCGGCTCGGCCCGTGCGGCCGTCCGGTTCCAGACGGCCACGTCGTGCCCCGCGTCCACCAGCCGCCGCGCCATCGGCGCGCCCATCAACCCCAGCCCCAGGAACCCGACCTCCGTCACCGTTCGCTCCTCATCGCTCGTCCGACCGTCCCAGTATCCATCCGGGCGCCGGTACCCTTCCGGTCGGATGGAGACCTGGGACGCGATCGTGGTCGGCGGCGGCGCCATGGGGACCTCGGCCGCCCGGTGGCTGGCCGGAAGCGGTCGCCGGACGCTCCTGCTCGAGCGGTTCCGCATCGGCCACGCCCACGGCAGCTCGCACGGGCCGAACCGGATTTTCCGCCTCGCCTACCACCACCCCGACTACGTGCGGATGGCGCAGCTGGCGCTCGTCGAGTGGCGGGCGCTGGAGGACGCCGCCGGCGAACCGCTCCTCGAGACCACCGGCGGCATCGACGCCGGGCCCGGCGCAGCGGTCGCCGCCGAGGCGCTCCGGGCGGCCGCGGTCGGGTTCGACTGGATCGACGCCGACGCGGCCCGCGAGCGCTGGCCGCTCCTCGCGCCCCCCGGCGGGCCGCTGCTGTACCAGGCCGACGCGGGCGTGTGCCGCGCGGACGCGACGGTCGCCGCGCAGGCCCGGCTCGCGCGCGCCGCCGGCGCCGACGTCCGCGAGGACGCGCCCGTCGCCGCGATCGCGGTCGCGTCGGACGACCACGCCGAGGTCCGGACGGAGGCCGACGACGTCCACAGCGCCCCCACCGTCGTGGTCACCGCCGGCGCGTGGACCGAGCCCCTGCTGGCCACGGCCGGGGTCGAGGTCCCGCTGCGCGTGACCGGCGAGGTGATCGGCTACGCGAGGATGCCCGGCGCCTCCCCAGTGCCCACGCTCATCGAGTGGCCCGACGGCACCCGCCCCCACGCCCGGTACGCGCTCCCGGTGCCCGGCCGGCCCGACCTCGTGAAGATCGGCGCGCACCAGGCCGGGACGGTCGTCGACCCCGACCCGGACCGCCGCCCGGCCGTCCCCGCCGACGACCTCGCGCTCGACACCTTCGCGGAGGAGCGCTTCCCCGGCTCGAGGGTCGAGTCCGTCGAGCCCTGCCTGTACACGAACACCGCCGACGAGGACTTCGTGCTGGGCCG
Source organism: Actinomycetota bacterium (assembly GCA_035577825.1). GTDB lineage: Bacteria > Actinomycetota > UBA4738 > UBA4738 > JACQTL01 > DATBHM01. Next base: position 1,575 of record DATLUW010000024.1, read on the forward strand.
AACCGGGCCGATCGTCATCGGGTCGCCCTGCAGCGGGCACGGGTTCAAGTTCACGCCGCTCGTCGGCCGGATCCTCGCCGACCTGGCCACCGGGGATACGCCGCCGGTCCCGCTCGAGCGGTTCGCGTTCGACCGGGCGGCGCTTCGCCCGGCCCGGCCGTAGGCTGTTCGGCACCGTGCCCACGTCGCCCTCCAGGCCAGCGAGTTCGAACCCCGCCACGTGCGCGCGGTGCGGCCGCCCGGTCGAACCCGGCGAGCACCTGTGCGTCCAGTGCCGGGAGGAGGTCGGCCCGGCAGCCGCCGCCGCACCGCCAGCGGCCCGTGTGGTCCGGGAACCTCGTGAGCCCCGCGAGCCGCGCGAGCCCCGGGATCAGCCCGATGCGCCACCCGAGGCCGAGGCCGAGTCCGGCGAAGACGACGACCACACCGATCTCGACCGCCGCCGCAGCAGGTGGCCGTCCACCATGGTCCGCCCGAGCCCGGTGCAGTACCACGCCACGATCTTCGTCACGATCGTGCTCGTGCTCGCCGGGCTGGCCGTGTGGGCCTGGATCGGCCACCGCGGCGTCGGACCCTTCGACGCGAAGGTCCAGCGGGTCGGCCAGTTCCGGACCGGGACCCAGACGGTCGTGGTGGGCGTGCAGAACAAAGGCTCGCGTTCGAGCAAGGCCACCTGCACGTTCCAGGCGCTCGACGGCGCGGGGACCCAGCTCGCCACGACGACGTTCCTGACCGACCCCATCCCCGGTCACACGACGGTCGACGTGACGCAGGTGTTCCACGGGCTGTCGGCAGAGCCGGCCGTCTACGACACGGTCTGCAGCTGACGCGATCGCGGCGCAGGCGAAGCGCGCTCAGGCGTGGGAGTGCGGCCGCACCTTGCCGGCCGCGTGGGCCTCGACGAACACCCGCACGACCACCGGGTCGAACTGCGTCCCCGCCGCCTCCTGTAGCCGGCGGAGCGCCTCCTGCTCGGGCAGCGCCGGCCGGTACGATCGGTCGCTCGTCATCGCGTGGAACGCGTCGCACACGAAGATGATCCGGGCGGCCAGCGGGATGTCCTCCCCGGCCAGGCCGTCCGGGTACCCCCGCCCGTCCCACCGTTCGTGCCCGGCCCGGATGATCGGCAGCACCGGCTGGAGGAAGTCGACCGGCGCGAGGATGCGCTCGCCGATCTCCGGGTGCCGCTGCATCTCCATCAGCTCGGCCTCGCTGAGCGGCCCCGGCTTGCTCGCGATCCCGTCCGCGACGCCGCTCTTGCCGATGTCGTGGAACATCGCGGCCAGCTCGACGATCCGGAGCTCGTCGGCGTCCATCCCGAGCTCCGTCCCGACGACGACGGCCACCTCGGCCACCTGCCGGGCGAGCCCGCTGGACGGCGACTCCTTGGCCTCCAGGGCGTTCGCGAGCACCTCGACGGTCTGCAGGAAGGCCTCCTCCAGGTCGGCGAACCGGGTCGCGTTCCCCATGGCGAGCGACGCCAGGTCGGCCACGCCACGGGCCACGCGGAAGTCCCGAGGCGAGAATGTGCGCGCCGCGTCCCTCGGCCAGCCGACCAGGACGCCGAGCCCGTCCGGCTCCCAGGTGAACGGCGCGACGATGGCCGGGGCGTCGCCCGCCGAAAGCCGGGCCCCCTCGGGGAGCTCGGCGATGACCTCGCGCGACAGGAAGAACGGCTCCTCGGTCGAGTACATGAACCGGGGCGCGGCCTCGGCCGGCATCCGGGCGTCCGCGGCCCGGGCCAGCTCGGACGGGTGGAATCCGACGAACGCCCGCGGCCGGAACGACCCGTCCGGCTGCCGGGTCCACCCGGTCGCACGCGGGAGGTCGAGCAGGTCGGCGAGCGACCCGACCACCTCGTCCAGCACGCGCCCGGGATCCCGGCTCCGCGTGAGCGCCTGGGACACGCGCAGCAGCGAGCTGGCGGTCTCGGCCGACTGGCGTTCCTCGTCGAACAGGCGCGCGTTCTGGAACGCGACGGCCGCCGACGACGCGAGCGACTCGAGCATGCGGAGGTCGTCCGCGTCGAACTGGTTCAGCCCGAGCTTCGACAGCACGATCGTGCCGATCACCCGGTCGTCGAACCGCATTGGAACGCCGAGGATCGACTCGTCGATCTCCGGCGTGCCCTCGATCTGCTCCGCGAACTCGCAGTTGTTCGCGTCCGCGGCGTAGATCGACTCGCCCGTCTCGGCGACCCGCCCGGTGATGCCCTCGCCCATCCGGGTGATCAGGAGCTCCTCGGTCTCGCCCTCGTACTCCGTGAGCGTTCCGAGGAACGCGACCGGGTACAGCGTCCGGCCCGTGGCGTCGAGCAGGTGGATCCGGCAGTTGTGGAACTCCACGAGCTCGCCGAGGTCCTCGAGGATCGTCTGGGCGATGTGCCGGACGTCCTGGAGCCGGTTCAGCTTGCTCGAGACGCTCTGCAGGAGCTTGAGGTGGCGGACCATCTGGGCTTCGCCCTTCGGGACGGCGCGGACGCCGCTCCACTCCCCCGCCTGGTACAGGGCGACGCGCCCCCGGGCGGTCGTCTTCGCCTGGAGCAACGCGTAGTTGGCGCTGGCCATGAGCTCGCGCGGCTCGCGGCCGTGTGCCGGGCCCTCGGCCACGCCGATCGACACGGTCACGCCGGCGACGTCGGCGGCGCGCCCGGCCACGCGGGCCCGGATCGCCTCGGCAACCTCGGCCGCCTCGGCCGCGCGCGTCGCGGGCAGCACGATCGCGAACTCGTCCCCGCCGACCCGGCAGATCGGGTCGCCCGGCCGGGCGGCCTCCCGGCACAGCGCGGCGACGGCTGCCAGCACGCGGTCGCCCGCGAGGTGGCCCCGTTCGTCGTTCACCCGCTGGAACCCGTCGACGTCGATCAGGGCGAGCGAGACCGGCATCTGCGACAGGTTCGACCGGCGGAGCTCGTCGGCCAGGCGTTCCTGGAAGTGCCGGTGGTTGTACAGCCCGGTCAGGCGGTCGATGACGCTCTCGGTCTCGAGCCGGGCCTGCGTCTGCGCGCCCTCCATGGCGATCGCGGCCAGGTCGCCGAAGCGAACGGCCAGGTCCAGCTCGCGCTCGTCGAACGGGCCGCCCTCGCGGTACAGGTCGAGCACACCCCGCAGTGCCTCGCGGGCCACGAGCGGGACGCTGACGAGCGACCGTCCGGCGGTCCCGCCCAGCGTCCCGAGGTCCTCGACGCGCCGCGGTTCGCCCTGCACGGCCACCTCGCCCGCCACGCCGTCGCCGAATTGGACGACCTGCAGGTAGATGGACTTGGCGTCGGGGTCGACGACCCGCACCGGCCGCAGCACCCGGAGGTCGCGATCGGCCTCGTACAGCACGAGCGAGTCGAACGCGACGAGCGAGGACAGCGAGCGGGCCACGAGATCGAGGGCCCGCGCCAGATCGGTCTCCGAGAGCAGCGAACGCGTGACGTCGGCGATGACGCGGAAGGGCTCCCCGTGCTCCGGGGGCGACTCCACCTCCTGCAACTCCGACCTCCTCGCGCGAGCAGCATGGGACCCGGGGACGCAGTCGTCCCCCGCCCTCTGGTTTCGGGACCCTCGACCCTCCACTTGAGGCCGGACCGGGCACGGCCGGATGTGCTCGCGACATGCCGGGGTAATCTCTTCGCAGTGGACCCCGTCGTGTACTCCTCGCGCCCCGAGATGGAGCGTCCCGTGCTCGTCACCGCCTTCCGCGGCTGGAACGACGCCGGCGAGGCCGCCAGCACGGCCGCCGGGTTCCTCAAGGACGCCTGGGACGCCGAGCCGTTCGCGCTGATCGACCCCGAGGAGTTCTTCGACTTCCAGGTCGCCCGGCCGACGGTTCGCCTGGCCGAGGGCGTGACCCGGGTCATCGAATGGCCCGAGTGCGAGTTCTCCCACGCCCGGGTCGACGGCCGCGACGTGGTGATCTTCACCGGCATCGAGCCGAACGTCCGGTGGCGCACCTTCGGGAACTCGATCGTCGAGGTGGGCAAGACGCTCGGCGCGGAGCGCCTGGTCACGCTCGGCGCGTTCCTCGCGGACGTCCCCCACACGAGGCCGGTGCCGGTGGTCGGCTCGGCGTCGTCGCCCGAGGAGGCCGAGCGCCTCGGTCTGCAGATGTCGCGCTACGAGGGCCCCACGGGCATCGTCGGAGTGCTGCACGACCTGTCGAACAGGGGCGGGTTGCCCTCGGTCTCGTTCTGGGCGGCGGCTCCACACTATGTCCAGGCCGGCGTGAACCCCCGGGCCACGCTGGCCCTCGTCGAGCGGTTGACGGACTTCCTCGGCGTCACCGCCGACGTCGCGTCGCTCGCGCCGGCCATCGCCGCCTGGGAACAACAGGTGAACGAGATCGTTGCAGAGAACGAGACCCTCACGGAGTACGTCCGGCGCCTCGAGCAGGCCGCCGGCGAGGAGCCGCCGATGCCGTCCGCGTCCGGGGAGTCCCTGGCCGAGGAGGTCGAGGAGTTCCTCCGGGAGCACGGCGGCGGCACCTCGACGCCGTGACGTCCCGATTCGGCTGCGAACGACCGTTCAGAAGGAGCTGACTTGTTGCGGGGACTGCTGAGGAGCCGGCCGGACGAGATCCGCCCCCACCCGGGGCCGGTCCCGGCCGACGGGCCCACCAACGTGGCCGGCGGCCGGAGCGGCGCGCTGCGGGCGGCGATCTTCGGCGTGAACGACGGACTGGTGTCGAACCTGTCGCTGATCATGGGGTTCACGGGCGCGGCCGTCGACAACTCGATCGTCGTGATCGCCGGCGTGGCCGGGCTGCTGGCGGGGGCGTTCTCCATGGCGGCCGGCGAGTACATCTCCATGCGGTCGCAGCGGGAGGTGTTCGAGCGGCTGATCCACCTCGAGGCCCACGAGCTCGCCACCGAGCCCGAGGAGGAGCGCGAGGAGCTCATCGAGATCTACCGGAAGAAGGGCGTGCCGGAGGACGTGGCCGAACAACTGGTCGACGTCCTGCACCGCGACCCGGACCTCGCGCTCGAGACCCACGCCCGCGAGGAGCTCGGCCTCGACCCTGAGCAGGGGCTGGGGTCGCCGTGGGCCGCCGCCGGGTCGTCGATGCTGACGTTCATGTTCGGGGCGTTCGTGCCGCTCGTGCCGTTCCTGATCGGCTCGGGGCCCACGGCCGTCGCGTGGGCCATCGGGCTGTCGGGTGTCACGCTGTTCGCGGTCGGCGCGGGCCTCTCGCGGATCACCGGGAAGAACCTGTGGTGGTCGGGCGCGCGGATGCTGCTGGTGGGCGGCGTCGCCGCGGGGATCACCTACAGCGTCGGCAAGGCGCTGCACGTGAACACGACCGGATAGTCGATCGAGGGCGTCAGCCCGCGGCCGCACGGTCCGCCAGCACCATGATCCGTTCGGCGGCGATGCGGGCGGCCGGGATGTCGTCGCCCTCCATCAGCTGGCGGAGGCGTTCGCGCTTTCCCTCGCCGCTCACCAGGAACAGGGCGAGCCTCGCAGCGTCGTGGACCGGGTAGGTCATCGTGAGGCGGGGGTGGGGCGGCGGCATGCCCGGCTCGGGCACGTAGGTCACCCACCGGTCGGTCACGTCGAGCGCGGGCTTCCCCGGGAACAGCGACGCCGTGTGCCCGTCGTCGCCGATGCCGAGGATGTCGAGGTCGAGCGACGGCACGTCCACGTCGCCAAAGACATTCCGAAGGACCGCCTCGTAGCCGTCGGCGTCGCAGTCGTACATCGGGTGCACGCGCGCCTCGATCTTCGACAGCAGGGCCTCGTTCGCCATGCGGAAGTTCGATTCGGGGTCGTCCGGCGGGACGCACCGCTCGTCGCCGAAGAACACGTCGACGTCCGACCAGTCGTACCCCGTGCCGGCCAGGCGCTCGTAGACCGGCTTCGGCGTGGAGCCCCCGGAGAGGGCGATCGTCCGTGGGGCGACGTCGAGGAACAGGTCGACCGCGCC
>DATLUW010000025.1:0-7924 GCA_035577825.1 Actinomycetota bacterium
CGGTGAACACCAGCGTGAGCCCGCTCGCCGGTGGCCGGCGGGCGCTCCTCGAGCACGACGTCGAGTACCACTTCCGCGGGGGCGGGCTCGCCGCGTTCGCGACGCAGGGGCTCCAGATCACCGGCGGACCGAGCGTGGTGCTCCGACGCGGGGCGCTGGCGCAGAAGCGCCAGATCGAGGACATGGTCCGCCGGAACCGCGCCGACTGAAGGCGCGCCAGTCGTCGCTGACTCAGTCTTCTCGCCGCTCGGGCCGGTTCGGGCGGCCGATGATGAACCCCACGATCCCCCCGATCACCGCGCAGACGAGCATCACCCAGATCAGCCCGATCTGACTGGAGAAGAACACGAAGCCCACCTTGACCTGGTGGGCGTTCGACACGATGAACACCACCAGGATCGCGACGAGGGCGATGAGCACCGCCGCCTTGGCGGCCCGAGTCTGCCGGTGGCGGTGGAGGTCCTGGAGGTGATCGTCGCTCCGGCGCGGGTCCTCGGGGTCGCTCCCTCCCTGCTGCTCCCTGCGCACGGCGCCTCCCTTGGGTCGGCTGGCCGGATTGTCCCACAGCGGGCGTCCCCGATTGCCGCCCCAACGACCCCTTTGAGGTCCGTGGGCTCCAGCCCCAGCCGGACGTGCCGTTGTCACCGGGCGCCGGTCCGGGTTGAATGCGCAGGCCATGCCGGCCACCGCAAGCGCGAACACCGACCGCTCCGCCCCCGACCGCCTCCGGGAGGCCGGACTGCTCGCGGGCGCCTCCCTGCTCGTGGAGTTCGTCTCGTCGACGAATCGCGGTCACCGCGCCGACCTCGCCCTCTTTCGCGCCGTGAACCGCGGCCACGGACCGGCCGCCGACGCGTTCTTCGGCGGGCTGACCGAGCTGGGTTCGATCACGGCGTCCGCGGCGGGGACTGCCGTGCTCGCCGTCGGCGGGCGGCGCAGGGCCGCGCTGATGGGGGCCGGCGCGGCGGGTTCGATGTGGCTGGTCGGCCAGGGCCTCAAGAAGCTGTACCTCCGGACGCGGCCGTACGACCGGGTCCCCGACCTGGTTCGTCTCCTGATCGGCCGGCCGCCGGGGACGTCGTGGCCGAGCTCGCACCCCGCGGTGCTCCTGGCGTTCCTCACGGTGGCCGGCGAGGAGCTCGGCCTCTCGCGGGCCGAGCGGGCCGCGCTCACCGCCCTCGCGGGCATGGTTGCGGTCTCGCGGACGTACCTCGGGGTGCACTATCCGTCGGACGTCATCGCCGGGATGCTGCTCGGTCGGGCCGTCGCGCAGGCCTGGCTCGCGGCGGGCGGTCGCTCGGCCGGCGGTGCGGAGTCGGAACCCTCTTTGGCCCCGGTCGGCCGGTAGACTCGGCGCCCGGATGACCTCCCTGTTCGCAGCCATCAGCTGGCCGGTGCTCGACCGGATCCACTTCGGGAACAGCCTCGCCGTGTCCCCGCACGGCCTCGGCATCGCCCTGGGGTTCCTGCTGGGCTCGGTCTGGGTGCTGAAGGACTGCCCGCGGCGCGGCATCCGCGAGGAGCACATGTCCTCGATGCTGTTCTGGGCCCTGATCGGGACGATCGTCGGCGCGCGGCTGTTCTACGTGATCGCGCACTACTCCGAGTTCGCCTCGTTCGGCGACATGCTCGCGATCTGGAAGGGCGGCATCTCGCTGCTCGGCGGGATCGCGGGGGCGGTGGCGTTCGCGTATCCGATCATGCGGCGCAACGGCTACCGATTCTTCCAGGTGATGGACAACGCGGGGATCGGGCTCGCGCTCGGAATCTTCGTGGGCCGCATCGGCGACCTCATCATCGGCGACCACCTCGGAAAGCCGACGAGCGTGCCGTGGGCATTCCAGTACGTGAGCGGGAACCTGTCGGGCTTCGACTGCACGAGCCGGCCGGGCGTCTGCACCGAGCCGCTCCTGCAGGGCGCCCAGACCCTCACGATCACGAAGAACCAGGCGTTCCTGACGGCGGACGGCAAGATCCTCGCGCACGGCGTCGGGGTGTTCCAGACGGCGCTCTACGACTTCGTGAGCTGCGGGATCCTGCTGCTGTTCCTGCTGGCGATCATGAACCGCAAGCCGCTCCGTGAGGGCGTCATGATCATGACGTTCGCGATCTGGTACGGGAGCGTCCGGATCATCACGGACTTCCTTCGGGTCGACAAGCGGTTCTTCGGGCTCACCGGCAGCCAGTGGACGTCGATCGCGGTGGTGACCGCGTCGGTGATCACGCTGGCCGTGTGGGCGATCCGGCCGAGACCCGGGCCGAAACCCGTGCCGGTGGGGGCCGAGCAGCCCGCGGTGCCGGTCGGCGCCGAGCGGCCGACCACGCACTTCGTGCCGCCACGGGAACCGGGAGGTGAGGCATGAGCCGCAGGGCCTCGCTGTGGATCGTCGTGCTGCTCGTGCTGGCGGCGATGAGCCTCGTGGCGGTCGCTGCGGCCACCGACTCCTACGTGCCGCTGTTCCTCTGCTGGATCCCCCAGGCGTTCATTCCCTGGGTCGCGGCGAAGTCGAGCCAGGGCCGCCCTGCGAACTGATCCGAAACGCGTTCCGCTTCAGTGCTGGTGGCCGGCGTGGTCGTGGGCCGAGTGGTCGTGCCCGGCGTGCGCGGAGTGGTCGTGGCCCTCGTGGCCCGCGTGGCCGTTGCCGTGGCCGTTTCCACCGCCGCCAGCACCCGGCGCGACCATCAGGTTGAGCGGCTTGCCGACGACGGTCTTCAGGCTCTTCGCGAGCTTCCGCGCGGCCTCGCGCAGCGCCTGCCCGGCCGCAGAGTCGGGGTCGGCCACCACGACCGGACGCCCCTCGTCGCCGCCCGCGCGGAGGGGCGGGTACAGCGGCACCTGGCCGAGCAGCGGCACACCGAGCGTGTCGGCCGCCTCCTGCCCGCCGCCTTCGCCGAAGATCATCTCGCGCTCGCCGCAGTGGGGACAGACGAACCACGACATGTTCTCGATCACGCCCACGACGCGCTGGCGGACCTGTGCGGCCATCTTGCCGGCGCGCTCGGCCACCCGGCGGGCGGCCTCCTGCGGCGTGGTCACGACGAGCATCGAGGCCCCCGGAAGGAACGACGCCATCGACAGCGACACGTCGCCGGTTCCCGGGGGGAGGTCGCACAGCAGGAAGTCCAGCTCGCCCCAGTAAACGTCGCCCAGGAACTGCTGCACGGCCTTGTGGAGCATCGGGCCCCGCCAGATCACCGGCTGGTCCTCCGGCACGAAGAATCCCATCGAGATCACCCGGACGCCGTGCGCCTCGAGCGGCAGGATCATGTTGTTGAACCCGACCGGCTGCCCGGAGACGCCGAGCATCCGCGGCACGCTGAACCCCCAGACGTCCGCGTCGAGCACGCCGACGCGGTGGCCCTCGGCCGCCAGCGAGGCCGCCAGGTTCACGGTCACGGAGGACTTGCCCACGCCACCCTTGCCCGACGCGACGGCCACGACCTGGGTCTTGCCGTCGGTGAAGAAGGTCTGCTGCTGCACGGCGCCGCCGCGGAGCTGGGTCACCATCTGCTCGCGCTGGTCGCCGGTCATCTCGCCGAGCAGCACCTGGATGTGCCGGACGCCCTCGAGGGGCGCCAGCGCCGCGCGCACGTCGGAGTCGATGCGATCCTTCAGCGGGCAGCCGGCCACCGTGAGCAGGATCTGCACGGTCACCGTCCCGTCGTCCACACGAACGGCCTGCAGCATGCCCAGGTCCTCGATCGGCTTGCCGATCTCCGGGTCGTTGACCTGCCGGAGGGCCTGGCGGACCTGTTCCTCGGTGACCATGTCGAGCGGCTCCTCTACAGACGTGGACAGGGGCGGATTATCCTCATTCGGACCGTGCGAATCGTTCGAACTCGCGCCTCGATGATACGACCGCCCGGCCCGGGGCCGGTCTGACCGTGGCGGGGGACCGCTCGCTCGAGATCCACAAGGCGCTGGCGGACGACACCCGGTTCCGGCTGTACCGCTACCTCGGCCTGTCCGGCCGCGCGGTCTCGGTCCGCGAGCTCGCCCGGCGGCTGTCCCTGCACCCGAACACCCTGCGGCCCCACCTCCGCCGCCTCGAGGAGGCGGGCCTCGTCGCGCGCGAGGTACGACGGGGCGCCACTGTCGGCCGCCCCCAGACGCTGTACTCAGCGATCGAGGCGCCGGCCACCGGGGGCCGCGACTATCGGCTGCTGGCCCAGATCCTCGCGCCGCTCGTGTCCGACCGGAAGGGGGCCGAAAAGGCCCGCGCCCTCGCGGAGGAGTGGGGCCGATACCTGGTGATCCGGGCGGGCCCCCGGCCGGGAGTCCGGCTGGCGGCGGCCCGGAACCTCGCGCTGCTCCAGGAGGCCCTGGCGGCGGCCGGGTTCGACCCGCGGTTCCGGCGGCGGGGGCGGACGTCGGTCGAGGTCGCGCTCCGGGACTGCCCGTTCCGCGACCTCGTGGAGGATCACCGGGAGCTGGCGTGTTCGGTCCATCGGGGCCTGCTCGAGGGGATGCTGGGGAGCCTGCAGCCGCCGTTCGTGCTCAAGGAGTTCCATCCGCTCGCCGAGCGCTCGGTGTGCCGCCTGGTCGCCGAATCCCGGACCGCGCACTGATCGGGCCGTTCGGCCCCCCGTCGAAAAGCCGGTGCAAACACGGCCGTCCGCCCTGTTCAGTCGCCCTTCGTAGGGGTCGATAGGGAAGGTGATGGAAGCAGGCACAGCTCCTCCCGCCCCTGGGTCGACCATGCCCGCGTCCCACACCCGGGACGTGGCGATGCTGCTGTTCGAGCTGCGGCGCGAACCGCGCCCGGGCACGCGCATCACGCCCGAGGTGGCGGAGATGATCGTGAACCGGTGCGTGCTCGCCGCGCTCGAGGTCCTGACCGCCGCCGGCGCGGAGATCGGCGCCTCCGGGACCGAGGTGCGCCCCGTGGTCGAGGCGCGCTTCGAGGGCACGCACGCCCCGGCGCGCGCCGCCCACTCGGCCTGCGAGGTGCTCGCGGCCGTCCGGCGGGTCCAGCGGTCCGCCGAGAACGAGTTCCAGGTGGTCGGCGCGATCACCGCGGGCGTCGCCGCTCCGGGGCCCGCCGGCGTCACGGTGACCGTGGGCGGCCCCGACGTGCTCCTCGACCGTCTGCGTGAGGCGGCCGCCCCCGGCCAGATCCTCATGTCGGAAGCTGCTCGCGAGGCCTGCGAGGGCCTCGTCGAGACGCTTCCGCTTCACGGCGGCGGCGATGGCCCCGTCGTGGCGCACCTGCTCCGCCGCATCCGCCCTCCCCGGGCGGCGTTTCCCTCCGGGGCCGAACCGAGCAGCCCGAACGCGGCTCCGGTTGCCCGGGGTGGCGTCGATAACTAAACGGTTCGCGACCGGGAACACCGGTCAGCCCGCACCAGGGAGGTTGGCATGGACGCGCAGAAGGCACCGGCACCGCCGGACGGGACCCGCCGATCGGAGCTGACGTCATGGCTCCGTGCGCTGGTCGAGTCGGGCGGCTCCGACCTGCACCTGAAGGCCGACTCCAACCCCCGCATCCGCGTCCGCGGCCGCCTGCACCGGCTCGACAGCCCGGCACTCAGCCCCGCCGCGACCGAGGATCTGGTCCAGGCGATCCTGCCGGACAACCGGCGGGAACGGTTCGCCGAGCGCGGCGAGGTCGACTTCGCCTACTCCCTCTCCGGCGTCGGGCGGTTCCGCGTGAACGCGTTCCGCCAGCGCGGGTCGTGCAGCGTCGTGATGCGGCAGCTCCGGATCGGCGGCCCGAGCGTCGAGGAGGCCGGGCTCCCGCCGATCGTCCAGCGGCTGTCCGAGGAGCCACGCGGGCTCGTGCTGGTCACGGGGCCCACCGGCTCCGGCAAGACGACCACGCTCGCCGCCATGATCGAGCACATCAACCGGTCACGGCCCCTGCACATCGTCACGATCGAGGACCCCATCGAGGTGCTCCACCCCGACAAGGAGGCCTCGGTCAACCAGCGCGAGGTCGGTCAGGACACGGAGACCTTCCTGACGGCGATCCGCGCGGCCCTCCGCCAGGACCCCGACGTGATCCTGATCGGCGAGATGCGCGACACGGAGACCGTCCGCGCGGCCCTCCAGGCCGCCGAGACGGGCCACCTGGTGCTCTCGACGCTGCACACCGTGGACGCCACGGAGACCGTGAACCGGATCGTCGACTTCTTCCCGGCCGAGCAGCACCACCAGGTGCGAATCACGCTCGCCGGCGCGCTGCGGGGCATCCTCAGCCAGCGGCTCGTGCCGTCGACGGACGGCGGCCAGGTCCCCGCGGTCGAGGTCCTCGTGAACACCGGCCGCGTCGCGGAGCGGATCGCCGACCCGAATGCGACCTCGGAGATCCCCGAGGTGATCGCCCAGGGCTCCTACTACGGCATGCAGACGTTCGACCAAGCGCTCCTGACGCTGGTTCGCGAGGGCCGGGTCACGCTCGAGGACGCCATGTCGGTGGCCTCCGAGCCGCACGACTTCCAGCTCATGCTCCAGCAGGCGGGCGTGACCGCCGCCTGACGGAGACCCAGCGAAACGGCCCTCAGCTCGCCGGGGGCGGCTCCGTCGGAGCGGGCGGGGCAGCCGGGAGCTCCGCCACCGGCTCGGGCGCCGGTTCGAACTGCCCGTTCGGCTGCTGCCGGCCGCCGCCTCCGTTGGCGTTGCCGTTGCCGAACGCCTTGAACATCCCGCCGAGCCCGGACAGGAGCTCGGACACCTCGAGCGGCACCACGAACTTCGTCGACGGGGACGACCCGATCTGCTTCAGCGCGTCGAGGTACTGCAGGCTCATGGTGTTGGCGTCCACGCCGCGGGCCACGTCGAAGATCTTCGACAGCGCGAGCGCGAACCCCTCCGCGCGGAGGATGGCGGCCTGCCGGTCGCCCTCGGCGTTCAGGATCGCGGCCTGCTTGTTCCCCTCGGCCACCGTGATCGCGGCCTGCTTGGACCCCTCGGCCTCGGTGACCACGGCGCGCCGGGTCCGCTCGGCGGACATCTGGCGGGTCATGGCCTCCTGGACCGCCGGGGGCGGGATGATCTCGCGGATCTCGACGTTCGTGACCTTCACGCCCCAGCGTTCGGTGACCTCGTCGAGCTTGGTGCGCATGACCTCGTTCATCTCGGCCCGCTTGGCGAGCACGTCGTCGAGGGCCATGTCGCCGACCACCGACCGCAGGGTCGTCGCGGCGATGTTCTGGGCGGCCCCGGCGAAGTTCCCGACGGAGAGCACCGACATCTGCGCGTCGACGACTTTGTAGAAGATGATGAAGTCGATCGAGATCGGCGCGTTGTCCTTGGTGATCGCGGTCTGGTGGGGGATCTCCAGGTAGAGCTCGCGGAGGTCGACCCAGACCGGCTTGTCGATGATGGGGATCAGGAGCACCAGGCCCGGTCCCTTGAGGCCGATGCTCCGCCCCAGGCGGAACACCACCAGGCGCTGGTACTCGCGGACCACCCGCAGCGCCTGCGGGATCAGGATCAGCAGCAGGATCAGGACGACCCCAAGTGCGATCAACGCTCCGAGCACGACGGCACCCCCTTGTCGGCTTCTAGGTCGGGCGGGGCTCCGCCCGTTCCACGGTGGTTCCCTGTTCGAGCAGCTTCGCACGCTCGGACACCGGGATGTCGGCGCCGGTGTCCCCGGGCCGGCCGTCCCCTGACGACGCGGGAGCGACCTTCATGCGCAGGCCGTCCACGTCGACGATCACGACGCGGGTTCCCGCGGGGACCGGGCCCGAGGTCGAGACGGCGCTCCAGGACTCGGAGGCCACGTGCACCACGCCGATCGGCGTGAGCGGCGTGGTCACCACGCCGATCTGCCCGATCAGGGCGCGGGTCCGCATCTTCACCGGCAGCCGCCGTGCCGCCATGAGCGAGGTGAGCACCAACCCGAAGAACGCCGCCGCGAGCAGCGCCACCGGGACGATGACGATCCAGGACACGTGGGCGTTCGGCACTGAGGGATCG
>DATLUW010000026.1:0-3670 GCA_035577825.1 Actinomycetota bacterium
TGTCGCATGGACACGGTGGAGCTGAACATCTTCCCGGTCGGCGGCGCGGTGCCCACGGGCACGGCGCTCACGCCCGGGCGCTACCAGACGACGATCCACGAGAGCGATCCCAAGTTCGCGACGCTCGGCGTGAACAAGTTCAAGTGCTTCGTCGTCGACACGACGAAGGCTGCCACCAGCTCGCCGACCACCAATAACGTCGCCTGCGACGGCACCGTGCCGCCGTGGCTCTCGACGGTTCCGCAGTCGCGCACCGGCTGGGACGGCTCGAACGTGACCAGGGAATTCTCCCCGATCATCCCCGACGGGCTGCTCACGCCGGGCTCGCACGTGCAGTACTTCTACCGCAAGTCGCATGCGGCGAACCCGAACCTGAACTACGTGATGTGCCCGGACACGAACTTCATCACGCCGCAGGCGAGCGAGGGCTCGACGGACCCGCATCGCTGGCAGCAGTTCGGCGTGCTCCCGGACCGGTGGAAGAACGCCGCGTTCGGTGGCGCCGGCTCGGCGTGCCTGCTCTACGTGGACTGGGACGACCGCCGCGGGAACGAGGGACAGTGGGTGGCGGTGATGGACTCGCTCTGCGCCACGGCGTCGGTCAAGTTCGGCGCCCACAACGGCTGGCATGCGAACGGGGTCACGAACCTCAAGGGCCTCGACGTGCGCACGGATCCGTCCGTGGTGGTGGCGAACAAGAACTCTCAGCCCGGCACCACCTGGGACATGTACGGCGTCAAGGCAAGCGAGTCGCTCTCGATGCTCGCCGGCAGCCTCGGCAGCCGGATCGCGAACCGGGCCAACATGGGCTTTGCTGCCGGACGCGAGTGCCGCCAGGGGCCGACGCCCGAGATGCTTCGGGCGTACTACCGCATGGTCGCGATCCTCACCGGCGACCTGAGCGCCGGCATCCTCAGCCCGTACGTGAACCGCAGCCAGAACGACATCGCGCTTCTGAACGATTACCTCACGATGGCGGGCGGCCTGCCGCAACCGCGTGGCCTGTTCATCCAGGGTGACGGCTTCGGCCAGTCGGAGAATGCGACGCGCGGCATCGACCCGGCCCACGGCCAGTTCCTGACGGACAAGCTGGGGGTGGTGTTCCGTGCGGCGTCCTACCAGTCGCTCGCCGGCAACCTGAACGACTGCGCGGACCTGCTCACGACCGCCGCGTTGACCGCCAACGCCGACGCCTACGGCGTCCTCAACACCTGCGCGTTCTCGAACGACGTCTACAACCGTAACCCGGCGCTCGGGGAGGCGACCGAAGGCACCTTCTACGAGAACGTCGGCCTGAACGGCCCGTACGTGGCGGATGTCGTCAAGACCGCCGTGCCGCTCCGCAACTGGGTCGCGGTCACGAGCGGCTACGACATCGACCATCTCCTCACTCGATACTGCGACAATGCCGCCCAGCGCCGGTTGTTCTACTACTACATGCTCAACAAGGTGTTCTCGTCCATCTGCTTCATCACCGGCCCGCCCAGCTGCGCCTTGCTCGACGTGCCGGGGAGCGGCGGGACCGACATCGTCGGCTTCATGAAGATCGGCAACTCGGTGATGCGCGGATCGCCGGCGAGCGTGCGGCTCGGCATCGCCCAGGCCGGCCGCGTCAGGATCTGCATCTACGACGTCGCCGGACGACGCGTGCGCACGCTCGCCGACCGGGTGTTCCCGGCCGGCGAGCAGGTGCTGCGCTGGGACGGCACCGATGACGCGGGCACGAAAGTCGGCCGAGGCGTCTACTTCGTCCGTAGCAGCAACGACCCGAGCACCGGTAGGATCATCGTCCTGAACCGCTGAGGGCCTGATCATGAGACCTGGCCGCCTGAAGGTCGCGTGTGTGATCGCTGCGGCAGCGCTGTGCCTGGCGACGCCGGCGGTCCGTGCCCAGGACGACGGGACCCCCGGCGAGGTGCTGCGCAACGCGCAGCTGGTGAAGAAGCTCATCGGCTCGCGCGCGCACCGGCTCGGCGTCTCGGCGGGGCCCGACCCGGACACGGTATACGTGGGCAAGTCGTTCACGAACCACACCGCGCCGGACAACTACTGGAACATCTACACCGGCACGTACCTGCCCGGCCCGAACCTGGCGACGAACGCGATGTGGGATTGGGACAACACGGTCGGCATCCAGGCGCCGGACTCGCTCATGGGCTGGTGGCCGCTCCGCCGGCAGTACAACAAGACCGGCGGCCTCACGCTCCCCGATGACCAGCGGCCATGGTGGGCGCTCGATCACGGCAACATCGGCAACTACGTGATCAGCCAGCAATCATCGGCGAAGCGCACGTTCGGCGTGGTCGGCTATTGGCACGGCGACCCCGGGAAGAACGCGGGCCTGGCGATGATGTGGTCGCCGATCACGGGCGCGCGCTCGGCGTGGTGCGGCCTGCGCCAGCACGGGGACCAGAGCGTCGTCGACGCGGTGACCGGGAACCCGTTCAACCAGGACGTCGTTCAGTTCCTCCACGATGCGGGCTCGGCGGGCGGCGGCTCACCGAACCGCTTCCCCGGCTACGTCGACCAGGCCGACCAGATGCTCTATCGCGACATCGCGATGGTGCCGAGCCAGACGCTCACCTTGAACTTCAACTACCGCACGCGCATGTCGACCAGCATCGGCACCGCGGCCGCGACCCGCACGGGCTGGTTCCACGGCGACCCGCTCGCGGTGACAGCCGGCAATTTCATCTCGAGCAGCGCCGCCGGCGCGAACGCGCCGCAGGACTCGTTCATGGTCTACGTGGGCGCGCCCGTAAACGATGCTGCCTGCGTGTACTCGGACGGTGTCACGCGCCCGGTGTACGACCCGCAGCGCCGCTGGTTCTCGGAGGTCATCAAGGCCTTCGGCGCCGGCGCGAACTACTTCGAGGTCTTCAGGGCCACCGGCAACAACCCGGCGGATACGCTCGCCGCGACGCCGTCTTCGGGCCCGGTCGTGGTGCCGGCGGCGACGATCAGCAGCGTGCTGGGTGGCGTGGCGGGCAACGTGCGCCTCGTCTTCCGCTGCAAGACGAACCGCGGCTTCGCCGATTCCGATTCACGCAACTCGGGCTACGACTCCGCGGGTCGCGGCGCGGTGCTGCTGGACGACGTCACCATCGACACCGGCTCGGGACCGAGCGTGATCGGCAACTTCGAGACGCCGGAGCAGGGGGGTGTCAACGCCATCGACAACCGCTTCCCGCTGTCTCCTGGGCTCCAGGCCACGGACGTGTGGCGCACGACCGGCAAGCCGCCTGCGGAGAACTTCCACGTCGAGGCGCTCTCAGGGCTCACGTACAACGACCTCTGCGGGCCGTACACCTCCCCATTCCGGGTCTGCAACATCGGCGGCGTGGTGCTGAACGTCGGGAACCACGACGACGGCGAGGACTCGGGGGACTCGAGGTTCGCGGCGTTCCGCGAGATCTCCGAGATGTGCGTGTCGCCGACGATCAACATGCGGGGCCAGGGCGTGGGCGGCGCGACGCCGAACTCGCAGGGCATCACCACGAGCATCGCGAACGCGAGCGACGACTGGATCCTCTGGTACGACATGTACGCCGGCATGTACAACCTGAGCTTCTCGGGCAATTCCGGGGTGTTCGGCTCGCAGTGCTACCCGGCCACGATGCCGAACGGCGGCAAGTGCTGGGGCCAGCTCCGGTTCCTGGGCGGCATCGTG
>DATLUW010000027.1:0-12895 GCA_035577825.1 Actinomycetota bacterium
AACCGGGCGGGCCGCCGTTCGTGTGATCAGGAAGCCGAGCAGCACGCCCAGGGCGATCCCCGCTGTCGAGATCCCCACCAGCAGGAACGCCAGCCGCTTCAGCGCCGCGTCGACCTCGCCGAGCGGGCGCGCGACCTGGACGGCGAGCGGCTGGGGGATCGGGTTCGACATCCGTTCGATGCCCTCGAGGAACCCGGGCATCTGCTCGGTCACGACTCGGTAGTGCTCGCCGTCGAACTCCGCGTCGCTGAACACCAGCCCACCCTTCTTCGCGATGCCGAGCGAGGTCTGGTTGGGCTCCAGGTACGGGCCGGTCTCGCTGCGGGGCCGGACGACGGTGCCGTCGGTCGCCACGAACTGCACGTAGCCGGGGGACTCGCCCTCCACGTTCGGCGGCGGGATGAGGACGCTCAGCTTCCCGGTGTCGGTGTTCACCACCGGGATCACGTTGTTCGGCTGCGTGACCTGATGGAGGCGTTCGCGGAGCGCCTCGTCGACCTGGCTGCGGAGCTCGCCGCGCACGATGAGGTAGACGATGCCGGACACCGCAGCGACGGCGACGGCGACGGCAACCCCCGATCCGACGGCCACGCGGCGCCGGAACGTCGCGCGGCTGCGGAGCTTCACGCCGGGATCTCCTTCAGCACGTATCCCACCCCGCGCACGGTCTGGATCAGGCGGGGTTCGCCTTCGGCCTCGGTCTTGCGGCGGAGGTACCCGACGTAGACCTCGAGCGAGTTCGACGTCGGGCCGAAGTCGTAGCCCCATACGCGTTCGAAGATGATCTCTCGGGTCAGCACCCGCTTCGGGTTCCGCAGGAACAGCTCCAGCAGCAGGAACTCCGTCCGGGTGAGCTCGAGCTCGCGGCCGCCGCGCCGGGCTTCGTGCGCGACCAGGTCGAGCTCCATGTCGGCGTACCGGAGCACCTCGACCTCGTCGGGCGCGGTCCGCCGGAGCAGCGCGCGGAGCCGGGCGAGCAGCTCCTCCAGCGCGAACGGCTTCACCAGGTAGTCGTCCGCGCCGGCGTCGAGCCCGGCGACCCGATCGGTGACCTCGTCGCGGGCCGTGAGCATGAGAATTGGAAGGCGCATCCCGGCAGCCCGCACCGCCCGGCACGTTGCCAGGCCGTCCAGCACAGGCATCATCACGTCGAGCACGACCGCATCGGGGGTCCGTTCACCGATCGCTCGCAGGGCCTGTTCACCGTTGCCTGCAAGCTCGATCTCGTACCCCTCGAGGCGAAGCGCGCGATCGAGCGACTCCCGGACCGCCGGCTCGTCGTCCACCACCAGGATGCGCACGCGGACAGTGTGCGCCATCTACCTGAGGGAAGCCTGAACTCGGGGGCGATCCGGCGCCTCTCTTCCGGCCGATTCCGGCGAATTCGGTGTCGGCGACCGGTTGTAGGGTGTGCGGGATGAGCCAGCCGAACGGGAATCGGCCTGCGGGCAACGGGCAGGCGCCGAGTGGGATCGCCGCCGCACAGGGCTCGAGGGCGCCGGCGTGGGTCGTGCTCACGCTCGTGTGCCTCGGGCAGTTCATGGTCGTGCTCGACATCTCCGTGGTGAACGTGGCCCTGCCGTCGATCCAGAAGGACCTCGGGTTCAGCGCCGCCGGGCTGCAGTGGGTGGTCAACGCGTACACGCTGGCGTTCGCGGGGTTCCTGCTGCTCGGCGGGCGGGCGGCCGACCTGTACGGACGGCGCAAGATGTTCATCGTCGGGCTGACGATGTTCTCGCTGGCGAGCCTCGTCGGTGGGTTCGCGCAGACGAAGGGCATGCTGATCGGGGCGCGGGCCGTGCAGGGCCTCGGTGGCGCGGTGCTGGCGCCGGCGACGCTGACGATCCTCGTCACGAGCTTCGCGGCCGGGCGCGAGCGCGCACGGGCGCTGGGCGTCTGGAGCGCGATGGCTGCCGCCGGGGGCGCGGCCGGGGCCATCCTCGGCGGGGTCCTCACCGACCTGCTGTCGTGGCGGTGGATCCTGTTCATCAACGTGCCGATCGGGCTCGCGGCCGCCGTGGCGGCCCGGGCGATTCTGGTGGAGACGCGGGCCCCGGACGCCAACCGGACCAAGCTCGACATCGCCGGGAGCGTGACCGTGACGGCCGCCCTGGTCTCGCTGGTCTTCGGCATCGTGGAGACCGAGAGCCACGGGTGGTCGTCGCCGTGGACGATCGTGCCGATCGTGATCTCCGCCGTGCTGCTGGCGGCGTTCATCTGGATCGAGACCCGGGTCGCGACGACGCCGCTCATGCCGTTCGGGCTGTTCCGTTCGCGATCGGTGCGCGGCGCGAACATCTGCGTGATGTTCCTGGGCGCGGCGATGTTCTCGATGTGGTTCTTCCTGTCGCTGTACATGCAGGACGTGTTGGGCTACACGCCGCTCCAGGCGGGGATCGCGTTCCTGCCCCAGACGGCGATGATCGTGATCGGGGCGCAGATCGCGGCGCGGACCGTGGCGAAGATCGGACCCCGGCCGTTGCTGGTGCTCGGCGGGACGCTCGCGGCGCTCGGCCTCGCGTGGTACACGCAGATCTCGCCGCACGGCACGTACGTGGGCGACCTGCTGTTCCCCGGACTGCTCGTGACGCTCGGGCTCGGGTTGTGCTTCATGCCGGTGACCATGGCCGCCACGACCGGCGTCGATCCGCGCGACGCCGGCCTCGCCTCGGGGCTGGTCAACACCACACGGCAGGTCGGAGGGTCGATCGGCCTCGCCGCCCTGGCGACGATCTCCACCGCGGTGATCACCGCGCAGCTCGCGGCCGGCGAGGCGCCGAAGGTGGCGGCCACCGCCGGGTACGCCCGGGCGTTCGCCGTGGGGGCGGTGATCTGCGTGGTGGCCGCGGCCGCGGGGTTCCTCGTGCCGTCGATGCGCCGCCCTCGCGAGGGCGCCCCGGCGACCACCAGGATGCAGCCGGCGCCGGCTCCGGTGGCCGAGGCCTAGCGCGGGTTCGCCCCGCCGATGTCCCCGGCGACGAAGCCCCGCGACCCGTACGGACGCCTCCGCCGGATCTGCTCGGCCTTCCCCGAGGTCGTCGAGCGCCAGAGTCACGGCGAAGCGGCGTGGTTCGTGGGCGGGAAGCGGCAGTTCGTGACGACGTCCGACCACCACCACGACGACCGGGTGGCGATGTGGCTCGCGGCGCCGCCCGGCGTGCAGGAACGGCTGGTGGCAGAGGCGCCCGGGCGGTACTTCCGGCCGCCGTACGTCGGCCATCGCGGGTGGGTCGGCGCGTACCTCGACGTTCCCGTGGACTGGGCGGAGATCGAGGACCTGGTCGAGGACGCCTACCGCCTGGTGGCGCCGGCGCGGCTGGTGGCGCAGCTCGGCTCGGGCGGCTGAGCGCCGCACGGGGCTGGTTCAGAGCGTCGCGGGCAGCCCGAGCTCGGGGAACAGGTGCGGCCCGAACGTCGTGATCTCCACGATCGCGCCGTCTGCCACCCGCAGCACGTCGAGCTTGAACGGCCGGAAGACCGAATCGCCCCACGCCCGCAGGTAGCTCCCGGAGGCCGGCATGCGGTTGACGGCCGTCGGCAGCAGGCGCCAGTCGCCCTCGCGCTCTTCGCCGAACGCCCGATCGAACAGCGGCGCGAGCGAGTCGAGGCCGTCGTACAGCCACGGATACGGCGGCATCGTCACCCGGATGTCCTCGGCGGCGATCGCGGCCGCGGCCACGGCGTCGTTCCGCTCGTGGGCGTCGATGAACCGGGCCAGCAGGTCGCGCTCCTCGGGGCTCGGCTCGGGCGCGTGCCAGTCCGCGCGGTGCGAGGGGAGGTGCGCCTGCATGGTGGCGCGGGCGCGCTGGAGGGCGCTGTTCGCTGCGGCGACCGAGGTGTCCAGCAGCGTCGCGGTCTCGTTCGCCGACCAGCCCAGGACGTCGCGGAGCACGAGGGCGGCCCGCTGTCGCGGCGGCAGCACCTGGAGGGCCGCCAGGAAGGCGAGCTCGATCGTCTCGCGGGAGACGGCGACCGCGTCGGGTTCGTCCTCGGTGGCCGCGATCTCGTCGAGCAGCCGGTCGGGGTAGGGCTGCAGCCACGGCACCTCGGCGAACGACCGGATCTCCCGGCCGACGCGCCGCGACCGCGCCCGGATGGCGTCGAGGCACACGTTGGTCGCGATCCGGTACAGCCACGCGCGGAGCGACTCCCCGGCGAAGGTCGACCGGCTCCGCCACGCCCGGAGCAAGGCCTCCTGCACGGCGTCCTCGGCCTCGTCGAACGACCCGAGCATCCGGTAGCAGTGGACGTGCAGCTCGCGGCGGTGTCGTTCGATCCGCTCGACGAACTCCCCACGGCCGGCGTTCGACGCCGTCCGGGCTCGGGCCGCGCGGTCGCCCGTCGAAGCCCGCCTGCGCGCCTGGGGGTCGGTCACGCCGGGCTCCAGCCCCGCTCCTGCAGCACCCACGTGTTGCCGTCCGGATCGGCGAACTCGGCGAACGATTCGTACTCGTTGTGCTGCGGATGGGCGCCGGGGTGCCACTCGCCGTCGACCATGTGGCGAACCTCGCTGATCTCCACGCCGCGTTCGGCCAGCTCGGCGCGCGCGGCCTCGACGTCGCGGGTCACCAGGTGCGTCCGCCGGTACGAACCCGGCTCGGCGTCGGTGATCCCGACCCCGAACGCGATCGAACACCCCGACCCCGGCGGGGTCAGCTGGACGAAGCGCATCGACTCGCCGAGTACGACGTCGACGTCCACGTTCCATCCGGCCCCCTCGTAGAAGGCCTTCGCCCGGTCGACGTCGCTGACCGGGATCATCACCAGCTCCAGCCGCAGCTCCATGTCGTCCTCTCCTCCCTGGCGAACGAACGTACCTTCACCCGATCCAACGACGGGCGCCACGGAAACTCATCGGTGCGCCGACGAGCCGTTCGGGGATCGGGCGCGTCCAGTCCCCGGGGTCATTCGGGTGGGTGCGAACACCATGCGCCGGGCTACCGCGGCGGCCCGGGCGCCTCGTCGGGACGGTCGTGGTACTGGGCTCCGAGCGCGTGGGCGAAGTTCGCGTGCACGCCGTGCAACCACACGTCGTTCCCGGATACCCGCCCGCTGATCCACCAGGTTCCCCGGGCGCCTTCGAGGATCACGAGGGCGACCACGGCGACGACGAGCCCACCGATGGCCAGGTACGACCCGCCGACGAACCCGATCAGGATCAGCACGATCCCGACGAGCACGGCGGCGATGAGCGCCCACTCGATGGTCCGCACGCGGCGCCCGACCGCTTCGGTGACCGGGACCCGCCCGGCTGCGGACTTCGCGACGAGATACCGGACGATCAGGAAGGGAAGGATGCCGAACAGGATGAGGATCCAGGTCCACCCGGGCGCCGACGTGATCCGAACGCTCGTGAACCGCTGCGTCTCGACCCCGCTCTTCACGCAGATCGCGGGCAGGTTGCCGGCAACGAAATCCTCGCGGGTGGCAGCGGCACTTGCCATGCTGTCGAACAGGGTAGGCCGCGCACCCGGCCGGCGCCAGACTGAATTCCGGGCGTATCCTCGGCGCACATGGAGTTCTCACTCGAACAGGGGACGGAGGTGCTCCGCGCCACTCCCGGCGCGCTGCGGGCGATGCTCTCGGGCCTGTCGGACGGGTGGACGAACGGCGACGAGGGCCCCGGCACCTGGTCGACGTGGCAGGTCCTCGGCCACCTCACGCACGTCGAGGAGACCGACTGGATGGACCGAACGAAGATCATCCTCGAGCACGGCACCTCGCGGGAGTTCGATCCGGTGGATCGCGAGGCGGGGTTCGTCCGGTTCGCGGGGTGGACGGTCGAGCAGCTGCTGGACCGGTTCGAGGCCGCCCGCGAAGGGAACCTCGAGGAGCTCGGCCTGCTCGTGTCGGACGGCGACCTCGCCCGGCGCGGAGTCCATCCCACGTTCGGCGAGGTCACGCTGGACCAGCTCCTCGCCACGTGGGTCGTCCACGACCTGAACCACACCGGCCAGATGGTCAAGGCGATGGCCAAGCAGTACCGCGACGCGATCGGCCCCTGGCGCGAGTACCTGGCGATCGTGGACACGCCCTAGCGGGGCGGCCCGCACCCGCTAGGCCGGCGTGTCCGACCCGGGCGGCGCCGGTGGTGGAGGAGGCGCCGGCTCGAGGTGTTCGTCCGAGCCGGAGGTCGAGCCCGCCGACGGGCGGTCGCCGAACGTCCGGCGAACCTCCTCGCCGAACGTCGAGAATGTGATCCGCAGGGCGTCGCTCAGCTTCCGGCCGGTGTCCCTGGCCTGCTCCCTCGCCTCGTCGTTCCGGAACGTGTCGCCCAACGCGGCGAACGCCCGGTCGAGCTCGTCGGTGGCCCGCCGGACCGCGTCCGCCATCCGGCCCTCGGACTCGCCGGACGCATCGGCGGCGCGCTCGGCGCGCTCGTCGCCGAGCTGTCGGTGCCGCTCCGAGATCGACCGGCCGAGCCTGGCGAACCCCTCGCCGACCTCGTCCCACGCCTTCTTCGTCTCGTCCATCCCCACCACCTCCGGTCCAAGCGTTTCACGCCGTGTCGAACGGCGCTCCGTGCCGGTATGGTCGCCGAAACCGAGCGCTTCGTCGCTCCGAGGGCCCATGAACCAGCGTTTGGACTCCACACGCCTGCCCGACGGGACGCGCGTCGCGTTCGCGGTCGCCGGCTCGGGGCCGTTCCTCCTGGTTCCGCCCGGGTGGGTCAGTCATCTCGAGCTGTCGTGGGCGCTCCCGCCGGAGCGCCGGTTCTTCGAGGCGCTGGCGAATGGGCGCACGCTCGTCCGCTACGACCGGCCGGGGTGCGGCATGTCGGACCGCCTCGATCTCGAGCCGTCGCTCGAGGCGGAGCTGGAGGCGCTCGGGGCCGTCGCGACCGCCGTGGGGGCGGAACGGTTCGACGTCTTCGGGAGCTCGTTCGGCGCACCGGTCGCGGTCGCTTGGGCTGCGGCGAACCCGGCATCCGTGGAGCGGCTGGTGCTCGTCGGCGGATGGCTCCGCGGACATGAGCTGGCCACGCCGTCCGTCCGCGAGCACATCCTGGGGCTCGTGCGGACCCACTGGGGGCTGGGCTCGGAGGTGCTGGCCGACATCTTCATCCCGGACGCCGGTCCCGGGGTGCGCACGGCGTTCGCGCAGTACGAACGCGAGTCCGCGACGCCCGAGGTCGCCGCCCGCATGCTCGAGTTGAGCTACCGCGTGGACGTGGCCGATGCCGCGGCCGGCGTTCGGGTGCCGACGCTCGTGCTCCACCGGAACCGTGATCGTGCCGTGCCGTTCGCCCAGGGGGAGCTGCTGGCCGGCTCGATCGCGGGCGCCCGCTTCGTGCGCCTTTCGGGCCGAACCCACCTTCCGTACCTCGGGGACGCCGACGCGATTCTCCGGTCGGTCCGGCGATTCCTCGGGCTCCGGGCCCCCCGCCGGACGACCGGGCCGCACCTGACGGTCCGGCAGCAGGAGGTCGCCGAGCTCGTTGCCCGGGGCCTCACCAACCGCGAGATCGCCGAGCGCCTCGTCATCGAGGAACGCTCCGCGGAGGGCCACGTGGAACGGATCCGCGATCGCCTCGGATTCCGGTCGCGGGCCCAGATCGCAGCCTGGTGGGTCGCCGCGAACGACGCCGGAATCGAGGCTCACAAGAACGGCGGAACTTGAGGTAGTTCCCCCCCTGACGGGCGCGCCCTTCCCGAGGACCATGGCAACACGGCACCGGTCCCCCCGTCGACCGGCCGGTGCCCCGGGAGGTTGCCATGTTCACGCATCTGGAGCACCGGGCGGCGCGCGAGGCGTCGCCCGTCCGCCTGGCGGACGGGACGCAGGTCCTGATTCGCGAGCTCGCGAACTCGGACGAGGACGCCATCCGAGCCTTCTACCGAGGGTTGTCGCCGTCGACGTTGCACCGGCGCTTCCTGTCGCCGTACGCGACCCTCCCCGACTCGATGCTCCGGTACCTGGCCGCTCCGGGCCCGGACCGGTACGTGGTCGTGGCGTTCCACGGCGCCGCGATCGTGGGCGAAGCACGGGTCCACCGCGCCGGAGGGTCAGGTGGCGGGGAGGTCGCGGTCGTGGTTGCCGACGCCTGGCAGGGCCGTGGCCTGGGCACCGAGCTCGTCAGGCGCCTGCTGGATCTGGCCCGGGCGCGCGGGCTGACCGCCTTCACGGGGACGCTGCGTGCGGACAACGGCGCCGCCCTCGCCCTGCTCACGTCGATGGCGCCGGCCGCCGACCGACGGATCCGCTCCGGGGAGCTGGAATTCCGGGCGCGGTTGCCGGTTTCGCGGGCCCCGGTTTCCGGGCCCTGTGCCGGCACAGGACGATCCGGAGGGACATCCCGCGTGGACCCGACTCGTGGAAGGAGCTCCGCGACGTCCCGGATTGACCGGTGATGACGGAGGACGCACAATCCGTCGTCAGCTTCCACTGACTTCTGCAAGGAGGGCGGCATGGCCTGGAACCTGAAGGGGAGCTACTTCGAGACCTGCTCGTGCGATCTCATGTGCCCGTGCAACATGTCGTTCGACCACGGGGCGACCTACGACTACTGCCGGGTCACCCTCGTGTTCAACATCAAGGAGGGGAACATCGAGGGCACGGACGTCGGCGGCCTGAAGGTGGCCGCGATCGCGGACACCCCGAAGGTCATGACCGAGGGGAACTGGAAGCTCGGCCTGTTCATCGACGCCGACGCGAACGACGAGCAGATGCAGCTGCTGACCGCCGTCATGGCGGGCCAGAAGGGCGGTCCGATGGCGGCGCTCGCTCCCATGGTCGGCGAGGTCCTCGGCGTCGAGCGCGCCCGGTTCGAGATCGACGAGGAGGGCCTGACGCACAGCGCCCGCATCGGCGAGGCGATCGACTTCGAGATCAAGGACATCGTCCCGTTCGGCGTCGAGACCGGGGAGCCGGTCCGCCTCGTGGGCGTCTTCCATCCCGCCGGCTCGGAGTTCAACGCGGCGGAGGCGACGCGTTCGAGCATCAACGCGTTCGGCATCGAGTACGAGGGGAAGACCGGGATCTCGAGGTCCGAGTTCTCCTGGGTCGCCTGAACCGGTGATCGCACCCGAGCGTCAGGGCTCGGTTGCCGCCGCCACGGGGCCGAAGCCGGCGTACGCCGCCGTCCGTGTCCGACTGGGGCTGGTCTCGCTGCTGCTCGTCCTCGCGGTCCTGGCGTGGTGGTTCACGATCGACCGCATGCGGGGCATGGACGCCGGGTTCGCGACGAACCCCGGCGCGCTCGGCTGGTTCCTCGGGGTGTGGGTCGTGATGATGGCCGCGATGATGCTGCCGTCGGTGGCACCGACGGTTGCCCTGTACTCGAAGATGACCCGGAGCCGGGCACCGCTCCAGCCGCTCGCCTTCACCTCCGGGTACTTCCTCACGTGGGGGGCGGCCGGCGTCCTCGCGTTCGCCGTCGCTGGCGTGATCGGCGCCATCGCGGGCGGCCACCTCGCGTGGGACCGGTCGGGGCGCTGGGTGGCCGCCGGCATCCTGTTCGCGGCGGCGATCTACGAGCTCACCCCGCTCAAGGACATCTGCCTGCGCAAGTGCCAGAGCCCGCTCGGGTACCTCCTGGGATCGTGGCGGAGCGGGCTCTCGGGCGCCCTGCGGATGGGGGCGAAGCACGGCGCGTGGTGCGTGGGGTGCTGCTGGGCTTTGATGGCGGCGCTGTTCGCGGTCGGCGTGATGAGCCTCGCCGGGATGGCGTTCATCGCCGCGCTGATCGCGGCCGAGAAGCTGCTTCCCTGGCGCCGCGCGGTGACCTACGGGACCGCCGCGATCCTGGGAGTGCTGGGCGTGCTGATGCTCGTCGCGCCGCAGGCGATCCCCGGCCTGACCGTGCCGGGCCCCGCTCCCATGCCCATGATGTAGCCCGATCGGGCCGACGGCCGCCACGGCCACGGACCGATGCTCGCCCTGCTCGCACCGGCAGGATCTCCCGGGCGGCCGGGAGCGCGGAGAGGAGAGCAGCGACATGACGGAACACGCCACGGGAACGCGTGAGGAGTGGCTCGCGGCCAGGCTCGAGCTGCTCGCAGCCGAAAAGGAGCTGACCCGGCGCGGGGACGAGCTCGCCCGAGCGCGACGGGCCCTGCCGTGGGTGCGGGTCGACAAGGATTACCGCTTCGAGACCGACGAGGGGGGTGCCGCGCTCTCCGACCTCTTCCGCGGCCGGTCGCAGCTCCTCGTCTACCACTTCATGTTCGGGCCCGACTACCGCGCCGGGTGTCCCGCATGCTCGGCGATCGCCGACGGCTTCAACGGCTTCGCCGTCCATCTGGCCAACCACGACGTGATGCTCTGGGCGGTGTCGCGGGCTCCGCTCGAGAAGCTGCAGGCGTACCGGCAGCGGATGGGCTGGAGCTTCCCGTGGGCCACCTCGTTCGGGAGCGACTTCAACGCCGACTTCGACGTCTCGCTCACGGAGGAGCAGGAGCGCACCGGCGTCTACGAGTACAACTTCAGCGAAGCGACCGTGTGGTCGCCGCCGGAGGACCAGCGCGGTCCGTTCGATGCGTGGGCCGCGACGACCGGGACGGACTGGGAGACGTACTCGCGCGAGCGTCCCGGGATGAGCTCGTTCGCCCTCGAGGATGGCGTCGTGTACCACACGTACTCCGCATACGCGCGCGGCCTGGACGGCCTGTGGGGCATGTACCAGTGGCTCGACCGGACGCCGCGAGGGCGCAACGAGGAGCGGGGCCCGGACGACCCGCTCAACTGGTTCCGGCGTCACGACGAGTACGAGGGCCGCTGATCGTCTTCCGCTAACGCGACCGGATAGGCTGCCGGCGTCGATGAGCCAGGACACCGTCGCGATCCGATCCCGGACCGAGGCCTGGTTCGTCTCCCGCGGGGTGCCCCACTTCATCGCCGGCTACAGCGCGGCTCGCGACGTGCTCACCCGGGCGGTCCCGCTCCTGTCGTTCGTGTTCGTGGCGGAGGTGCTCGGGGCCGCGAACCTCGCGTGGCCGTGGTGGGCGAACGCCCTCGCGGTGCTCGGCGGCCTCGCCATCCTGGTCGCCGCGTGGGTCGGCGCGAACGCACTGCGCCACCGCCCGCTCCTCGCACGCCCCAACAGCGTGGGCGCGCCCGAGATCGCGGTCTTCGTGCTGGTGCCCGCGCTGCTCCCGCTGGCGTTCGGAGGCCAGTTCGTGTCGGCGGCGGTCACTGCGGTGGCCAACCTGGTCATCCTGGGCGCGATCTACGTGGGGACGTCGTACGCGGTGCTCCCGATGCTCCGGTGGGCGTTCATCCGGTTCGGGCGGCAGCTGGGCGACATCCTCCGGCTGCTGGTGCGGGCGCTCCCGCTGCTGCTGCTGTTCGTCACGTTCCTGTTCCTGCAGAACGAGGTGTGGCAGACGACGGCGGACCTGTTCGGGCCGTGGTACCCGATCCTGCTCGGGTCGATCGCGTTGCTCGCCGTGCTGTTCCTCGGGACGCGCCTGCCGCGCGAGGTGGAGCGGCTGTCGCGGTTCGCGTCGACCGAGGAGATGGCCGGGCTGGTTCGGGGAACGCCGATCGAACCGGCGCTCGCGGGCGCGCCCGCCATCATCGACGAGCCCCGGATGACCAGGCGGCAGCGCGGCAACGTGTTCCTGGTTGCACTGTTCAGCCAGGGGCTGCAGATCCTGCTCGTGTCCGTGCTGATCGGGATCGTGATGGTCGCGTTCGGCATGGTCACGGTGAGCCCGGAGCTCGCGTCGTCGTGGACGGGCGAACCCGTGCACGAGGTGGCGTCGTTCGAGCTGTTCGGCAGGAACCTCGTGCTGACCCAGGAGATGCTGCGCGTGGCCGGCTTCCTGGCGGCGTTCTCGGCGATGTACGTGACCGTGTCGGCGGTGAACGACGAGGCGTACCGGGCCGAGTTCTACGACGAGCTCGCGGCCGAGCTGCGCCAGGCATTCGCGGTCCGGGCGGTCTACCTGGCGACGGTCGCCCGGAGCGGGCAGCGGGATCCTGATTCTCGGGAGTCCGGCTAGGCTTCCGAATCTCATGCAGACCGTCGAGTTGGAAGGTGGCCGGCAGGCGACGTACGAGGTCGTCGGAACCGGGCTGCCGACGGTCATGCTGCCGGGCGGCCCCGGATACGCCGCGGCCTACATGCTGGGGAACGCCCGCCTGTTCGCCGACGTGCTCCAGAGCCACCTGATCGATCCGCACGGCTCGGGAGGCTCGACCGCCCCGGCCGATCCGGCCGACTACTCGCCCGAGGGTCACGCCCGGTTCTACGAGGAGGTCCGGCGGGCGCTCGGTCTCGACGAGGTGGTCGTGCTCGGTCATTCGTTCGGCGCGACGACGGCGCTCACGTACGCGGCGATCTACCCGGGCTCGCTCAGCCGGTGCATCGCCGTCGGTGCGTACGGCGTCGGCGTGGAGACCGACGACGCCGATGCCGTGGGCGCGGCCGCCGAGATGGACGCCTTTCTGGCGCGGCACGCCGACAAGGAGTGGTATCCGGATGCCCGGGCGGCGTGGGATTCCTGGACGGAGCGCGTCCTCGCCACCGACGATCCGACCGAGGTCGATCGCATGATGGCGACCGTCCTGCCGCTGTACACGGCCCATCCGGAGCGGCCGGAGGTCTGGGCGGCGCTCGAGGAGATGAAGAAGGACCTCGAGGGCAACCTGGCTGCCGCCAAGGTCTGGGAGGGCGGGTTGTTCCAGGAGATCGACGTGCGGCCACTGCTCGGGCGGATCAACGTCCCCACGCTGCTGGTGGCGGGCGAGCTCGACCTCGTCTGCGGCCCGGCGCAGGCGATGCCGCTCGAGCGCGGGATCCCGAACGCGACGCTCGTGGTGATCCCGGATTGCGGGCACATGCCGGAGGTGGAGGCCCCAACGCCGTTCCTGGAGTCGGTTTCCTCCTGGCTGGCTTCCTCGCCCGGGTGAGGACAGGGCGAGCCGAAATCGTCTCGTGGTGTGCCGCGTG